>DATGGC010000313.1:0-1887 GCA_035308745.1 Candidatus Limnocylindrales bacterium
CAACCAGGTCGACATCGTGGCCGAGTACGCCGACATCCTCCAGGTCGGGACCCGGAACATGCAGAACTACTCGCTCCTGACCGCCGTCGGCCGGGTCGCCCGGCCGGTCATGCTCAAGCGCGGCTACGGGGCCACGATCGAGGAGTGGCTGATGTCGGCCGAGTACATCGTGAGCTCGGGCAATCCCAACGTGATCCTGTGCGAGCGCGGCATCCGGACCTTCGAGACGTACACCCGCAACACCCTCGACCTGGCGGCCGTGCCCCTCCTCCACCACCTGACCCACCTGCCGGTAATCGTCGACCCGTCGCACGCCACCGGCAAGCGCTGGCTGATCAAGCCGATGTCGATGGCCGGCGTGGCGGCCGGGGCCGACGGGATCATGGTCGAGGTCCATCCCCGGCCCGACGAGGCCCTGTCCGACGGCGAGCAGTCGATCACGATCGCCCAGTTCGACGACCTGATGACCGGCCTCCGGGCGATCCACGCCCAGGTCGGCAGCCTGCACGGCGACCCGGTCCTGCCCAATGCCGTGCTCAAGGTCGGCGGGACCGGCAAGCATTGACCACCGAAGCGCGCCCGAACCTGGCCGGCGGGGCCGATCCCGACGTGGCCGGCGTCCGCCCCGCGGCACGCCTGCGCGGCCGGCCCGGGCTGCCCGGCGACAAGTCGATCAGCCACCGGGCCCTGCTGCTGGCCGCCCTGGCCTCCGGCGAGTCGGCGATCCGCGGTGCCGGTGACGGCGCCGACGTCCGGACGACCGCCGGCCTGATCGGACGCCTCGGGGCGACCGTCGAGCGCGGCCGGAGCGACGGACGGCGAGTCGACTACCGGGTCGTCTCGCCGGGGATCGACGGCCTCCACGAAGCGGACGGCGTCCTCGACTGCGGCAACTCCGGGACGACGACTCGGCTGATCGCCGGGATCCTGACCGGGCTGCCCGGCTATCACGTCCTCGACGGCGACGATTCGCTGCGCCGCCGGCCCCTGGCCCGGATCATCGCGCCGCTGCGCGCGATGGGCGCCGAGGTCCGTGCCCGGCGAGGCGACACGCTCCTGCCGATGAGCCTGGTCGGCCACAGCCCGCTGAAGGCCATCGACCACCAGACGGCCGTGCCCAGCGCCCAGGTCAAGTCGGCCATCCTGCTGGCCGGCTTGCGGGCGGACGGCGAGACGACGGTGCGCGAGTCGGTCGCCACCCGTGACCACACCGAGCGGATGCTCCGGGCGCGGGGCGTGAGCGTGCGCCGGACGGAGCTCGCCGGAGGCGGGGTGGCGGTCAGCGTCGAGGGCGGCGCCACGGTCCGGGCCATCGCCGAGACCGTGCCCGGGGATCCGTCGGCCGCCGCGTTCTGGCTGGTCGCGGCCGCGATCCACCCCGATGCCGAGCTGGTCCTGGAGGCGGTGGGCGTCAACGCGACCCGCCGGGCGGTCATCGACCTCCTGCGCCGGATGGGGGCTTCGATCGAGGAGCGCCCGGTTGCCGGGGCGCCCCCGGGCGCGGCCGCGACCGGCGAGGCCGGCGAGCCGCTCGCCGATCTCATCGTCCGCTCCAGTGCGCTGCGGGCCATCGACATCTCGCCGGCCGAGGTGGCCCAGGCCATCGACGAGATCCCGATCCTGTGCCTGGCCGCGACCCAGGCCACGGGGATCACCGCGATCCGGGGCGCCGGCGAGCTGCGGGCCAAGGAGTCCGACCGGATCGCCGGGATCGCGGCCGGGCTCACGGCCCTTGGCGCAAAGGTCCGGGTCGACAGCGACGACATCTCGATCAGCGGTCCGACGCCCCTGGTTGGCGCGGCTACCGACAGCTGCTCGGACCATCGCTTGGCGATGACCTTCGCGATCGCCGGCCTGATCGCCTCGGGCGCCACCACCATCAGCGAG
>DATGGC010000314.1:0-6741 GCA_035308745.1 Candidatus Limnocylindrales bacterium
CCGCCGAGCGCGGGTCTGCCGCCGAGCGCGGGTCTGCCGCCGAGCGGGGCGGGTCCGCCACCGAGCCCGAGCCAGCCACCGAGCCCGAGCCGAGGGTCCGAGCAATGTGCGAGGCCCCGTCGCTCCCAGTGCGACGGGGCCTCGTGGGCCTGCTGCTCGTGTCCTAGCGGCAAGGCCGGGTCGGCGAAATCAACCAGCAGGGTTGTCCGCCGCCAAGAGCGGTCGCGAACCCCCAGGCACGCAACGCGATCTGGCTTGCATCTGAGACGCCACGACCCCCGGAAATGTTTCATCGAATTCGGTGGCGATTCGTACCCCGCGGCCCCACCCTGACAGGCCACCCGCCATTGACGAAACAGAACATCTGTTCGATCATGGGCCATGGCCTACGCCGAGCTTCATTGCCACACCAACTTCTCGTTCCTCGACGGTGCCTCGGGGGCCGACGAGCTCGTCGAGCGGACCATCGAGCTCGGCCTGAGCGGCCTGGCGGTCACCGACCACAACGGCCTGTACGGGGTCGTTCGATTCGCCTCGGCCGCCCGCGAGGCGGGCTTGCAGCCGGTGATCGGGGTCGAGATCGAGCTCCGCGATCCGTTCGCTCCGGACCCGGAGCACATCGTCGTCCCGGCTCGACGACCGGCCCGGCGCCCAACCGGCCGAGGACCTGGCCGAGGACCTGGCCGAGGACCTGACCGAGGACCTGACCAAGGACCGGGCGTAGGCCCGGAGCTGACACCCAGCGAGGGGCTCCCGTCCAGGCCGCGTCCCGAGCGGACCCGCCTGCCCGGCCGGCGCGAGCCGGTCAAGGAGGACCTGCGCGGGATCGGGGCGGGATCTCGCGGTCCCCACCTGGTCCTGCTGGCCCGCAACGGGATCGGCTACCGGAGCCTGTGCCGCCTGATCAGCCGGGCCAACCTCGCCGGCACCAAGGGCGTGCCCCGCTTCACCCAGGCCCTCCTCGCCGACAACGTCGAAGGCCTGATCGCCCTGTCGGGCTGTCGCGATGGCGAGCTCGCCCGGCGATTGCGGGTCGGCGATCGCGACGGCGCCCGCCTGGTGGCCGAGGGCTACGCGACGCTGTTCGGAAGCGCCGCCGCGACCCGAGGAAACGGCCAGACCGGCGGCGGTGGCGCGCCAGCCGGCTTCGTCCTCGAGCTCCAGCATCATCTCCTGGCCGAGGACGACTGGCTCGTTGCCGAGACCGCCCGGCTCGCCCAGGAGCTCGGCCTGCCGGTCGTCGTCACCAACGACGTCCACTACGCCCGGCCGGAGGGTCGCGAGCTGCACGATGTCGTCAGCGCGATTCGCCATGGCCGGACCCTCGAGACACTGGCCGACCTGCGCCGGCCGGACGGCGAGTCGTACCTCAAGTCGGAGGCGGACCTGCTGGCCCTGCCGCCCGCCGAGCCGGCCGCCGCCGAGGCCGATCCCCGAACCGCGCGGGCGTGGGCCGAAGGCCTGGCCCATGCCGGCGAGATTGCCGCCGCCTGCTCGGTCGACCTCGGCTTCGAGCGCTATCGCTTTCCGGGCTTCGGCGTGCCGGCCGGTGAGACGCCCTTCAGCCAGCTCGCCGAGCTGTGCCACCAGGGCGTCCGCAAGCGCTACCACCCGCTGACTCCGACCGTCCTCAACCAGCTGACCCACGAGCTGGCGGTGATCGAGCGGACCGGCCTGGCCGAGTTCTTCCTGATCTGCTGGGACCTGATGCGCTTCGCCCGGGAGCGGCGGATCCCCGCCCAGGGCCGGGGCAGCGCGGCCGATTCGATCGTGGCCTATGTCCTGGGCATCACCCGGGTCGACCCGATCCGCCACAACCTGCTCTTCGAGCGGTTCATCAACGAGGGCCGGACCACCTACCCCGACGTCGACATCGACTTCTCGTCGGAGCGCCGCGAAGAGGTGATCCAGTACGTCTACGACACGTACGGCCCCGAGCACACCGGGATGGTCTGCAACATCGTCACCTACCGGGCCCGCTCGGTCGTGCGCGAGGTCGGGGTCGCGCTGGGCTTCCCGCGCCCGCTTGTCGACCGGGTGGCCAAGGCCCTCGAGACGTACGACTCGGTGATGGTCCGCCGCGACCTCGAGGCCGATGGCGGCTTTGCCGAGTTCTTCCAGCGGCCGGGGACGCCGGTCAGCGTGGTGACCGAGGCCCGCGGCTTCACCGACCGGATGGGCCAGCTCCGGATGGCCGGCAAGCCGGCGGTCCGCCCGGGCGGAACCGGGGACGACAAGGGTGGCCCGGGCGATTCGCCCGCCAGCTTGGCCTGGCTCGAGTCGGGGCGGGGGACCGGCTACGTCGAGGAGGCCACGGCCGACGAGGTCCAGGCACCGCCGGGCACGATCGACGGCCGGACGATCGACCCGGAGAGCGGCGTCCTGCTGCCCGCCGAGCGGCGCACGGACAAGCTCGGCCGCCCGAATCACTGGGACGGTGGCGGGCCGGCCGTCGCCGGCGTCCATCCCGGCAGCACCGCCGGCCTATCCGACTGGGAGCGCTGGCTGGAGTTCTGTGCCCGGATGGACGGCTTCCCGCGCCACCTGAGCATCCACAGCGGGGGCATGCTGATCACTGCCGCGCCACTGATCGACATCGCCCCGCTCGAGCGGGCGACGATGCCCAACCGGGTCGTGGTCCAGTACGACAAGCGCGACGTCGAGACGATCAAGCTGATCAAGCTGGACCTGCTCGGCCTGGGGATGCTGGCGGCGATCGACGAGACGGTCCAGCTGATCGAGCACGATTGCGCCGTCTGCCTCGACCTCGACCACCTGCCCGAGGAGATCGACGAGGTCTTCGGGATGCTCCAGGCCGCCGACACGGTGGGCGTCTTCCAGGTCGAGAGCCGGGCCCAGATGCAGACCCTGCCCAAGTCGCGGCCGAACTGCCTCGATGACCTGGTCGTGGAGGTGGCGATCATCCGGCCCGGCCCGATCCAGGGCAACGCCGTCCATCCCTACCTGCGCCGCAAGCAGGGCCTCGAGCCGGTCACCTATCTCCACCCCAGCCTGGCCCCGATCCTGGCCGACAGCCTGGGCGTGATCCTGTACCAGGAGCAGGTGATGCGGATCGCGATCGACGTGGCCGGCTTCAGCGCCGCCGACTCGGATGGCTTCCGGCGGGCGATGGGCACCTGGCGCTCGAGCCGGGAGATGGAGAAGCTCCACGCCCGGTTCGTCGACGGCTGCGTCTCGGTCCAGGGCCTGCCCCTCGAGGACGCCGAGGAGCTCTTCCGGCGGGTTGCCGGCTTTGCCTCGTTCGGCTTCGCCAAGAGCCATGCCGCGGCCTTTGCCCGGACCGCCTACGAGTCGTCGTTCCTCAAGCTCTTCTACCCGGCCCAGTTCCTGGTCGGCCTGATCAACGCCCAGCCGATGGGCTTCTACCCGGTCGAGGTCCTGGTCAACGACACCAAGCGCCACGGGGTCGCCGTCCTGCCCGTGGACATCAACGCGTCGAGCTTCAAGACGACGACCGAGTGGGTCGGCCGTCCGGGCGAGCCCCTGCCCGAGGGCGTCGGCATCGAGCACCGGCCGGAACCGGTCCGTTCGCCGGCTTGCGTCCTGCCCAGCCCGGCCGCGCGCGAGCGCTGGTCGGCCGAGAGTGCGATCGGCTGGGGGGTCCGCCTCGGCCTCGGGCTGGTCAAGGGGATCGGTGAGGAGCATGCCCCGCTGCTCGACGCCGAGCTCGCCCACGGCCCGTACACGAGCCTCGGTGACGTGGTCGAGCGGACGGGCCTGCCGGAGGAGACGATCGAACAGCTGATCCGGGCAGGCGCCCTCGATTCGATCGGCCGGCCGCGCCGGGAGCTGCTCTGGCAGTTGCGCGAGGTGGCCTCACGTCGGACCGGTGGTCCGGCCGGGCGGGCCGCCGGGCGGCCGATCGACCTGCGTCTGCCGGCCACCGCCGCGCCGGCCCTGCCGGCGATTGGCCGGACCGAGAAGCTCGGCGATTCGTATGCCGTCCTGTCGCTCGATCCGCGCCAGCAGGTGATCGAGCTCTTCCGGCCCGCGCTGGAACGGCTCGGGGCGATCCCCAACGCCGCCCTGAACGAGCATCCGCCAGGACCGGTCCGGATCGGTGGCCTGGTCGTCACCCGCCAGCATCCGATGACCGCCAAGGGGACCGTCTTCCTGGCCCTCGAGGACGAGACCGGGATGGTCAACGTCACGCTCTGGCCGGACGCCTGGGCCCGGCTGCGGACGGTGGTCCGCCGCCACGCGCTGCTGCTCGTCGACGGCCAGCTCCAGCGCGAAGGTGACGTGGTCAACGTGATCGCCCGCCAGATCCAGCCGCTGCCCGAGATCGCCGCAGGGGTGGGCGGGCCGAGACGGCCAGCTGGGGTGCGCCAGCTGGGCTATGCCGGGATGCGCCGGGTTGGCTGAGCGGGGGCGGCTGCGCGGACGAGCTGGACGCGTCCCGGAAGCGATGACCGGGAGGTCGAACCACGTTCGGTCCGAGCCTCCGTTCGAAGATCCGGCACCCCGGCCGTCAATCCTCCGAGCCGCGTCCTACCCGTTGTTCGTCGGGATGGGCCGGTCGGATTGCACCGGCCGGCCGGAGGCGGCCGCTAGCGCCGGCGGGGCGCCGGCTTCGAGTTGCGGGCCGCCGTTCGAGCCCCGGCATTGGGGTTGGCCATGCGCAGGAAGCGCCGGTAGAAGCCGGCGAAGCCACCCACCGCAACGCCCGCGGCGGGCGAGATGATCAGGGCGTAGACGGCGTTCTGGACCCGGACGTCATTGGTGATGGCCGTGCCCGTCGCGCTCGGCGGGAACGCCGCGGTCAGGACGTAGATCGAGAACAGGATGCCGCCCAGGGTGCCGGCGATCCCGCCGGCCAGGTAGCTCGAGCGCTGGGTCAGGATCCCGGCCAGAAAGGCGACCGCGAGGGGCGGCGGGAAGACGAACAGGTTGAACGCCAGGGCCGGCACACCCGGGCTCTGGATGTTGCCGCCGGTCGCCTCGAAGACGATCGCGACCAGCAGGACCAGCAGGCAGGGCACCCAGATGGCATACGTCTTGGTCGCCAGGCGGGGCAGGTCAGCCAGGTCCTCCCGTAGATGGACGGGGCGGATTGCTCCGCGGAACGAGCCGAGCATGCCCGTCCGGGGCGGACTGCCCGCGGCTCCGGCTGCCCTCGTCTTGGGCGCGGCGCTCGACATCTCGGCTTCGAGGCCCGGATCCTCGGCCGTGGCGGCCGCGGTCGCGGCACGGTGGCGGCGCCGGGCTTCGGCGCGGGCGGTGCTCTTGGCGCGGGCCACGGTCCCTCCTGGTGGGCGACCACAGGTCACTGGGATTGTCGGTTGGTTTTGCTCGCGGGATTCGGCGGCGAGGTCGGCCGGCTCGGATCCGGCCGCCATCGTAGCGCAGCGGCCGCGATTCCCGGACTGCATTCGGTATCTGGTCAACGCAGGCGCAACCCGGTGATGAGCCGCAGGTGAGCGCGCCGGGCTACAAGGAGAGCCCGCTTCGCCCATCCCCGCCGGGAGGTCGTCGATGCATCGAGCCCGGCGCGCGGTCATGGCCGCGTTCATTCTCACCTGGTCGGTCGCCACCCTGGCCCTCGCGGACGCCGCCGGTCCACCGGTGAATGCGTCACTGGCCCTGTCCCCGAACGTTGCCTGGCCGACCTCGAGCGGGCTGCTGATCGCCGAGGTGGTCACCGGTGGGGCATCGGCCTCGGACGAGTACATCGAGCTGACCAATGCCAGCTCGGCGCCGATTGACCTGGACGGCCTCGAGCTGGCGTACGCGTCGTCGGCCGGCACGAGTGCAACCAAGCGGGTCGGCTGGACGGCACCCCTCCTGGTTGGCCCGGGGCGCCACGTGCTGATCGCCAACTCGGCCGGCATCTTCGCTGCCGGGGCCGATTCGACGTATACGGCGGGCATCGCCGCGATCGGCGGTGCGGTGATCGTGCGGCCGAGCGGTGGCCTGCCGATCGACGCGGTCGCCTGGGGCGACGCCACGAACGCGTTCGTCGAAGGGTCGCCGGCGGCGGCACCCGACGCGGGCGCGAGCATCGAGCGCCGGCCCGGCGGAGCGGCCGGCAACGTGACCGATTCGAACAACAACGCGAGCGACTTCGCGCTCAACGCCGCGCCAGTCCCCGAGAACCAGGCCGCTCCTGCGCGCCCCGCGCCGGGTGCCAGTCCCGCACCGACGCCCACGCCCACGCGGACGCCCACCCCGACCCCGGTTCCGACGCCGGTGCCGACCCCAACGGTCACCCCGCACCCATCGGCGACCCCAACCCCAGTCCCGACGCCCAGCTCAACCCCGACACCGGCTCCAACGGCGACGCCCACGCCGGTCCCGACGCCAGTGCCCACGCCCAGCCCATCGCCCACATCGACCGCCAGTCCCACGCCGCGCCCCACGGCCACGCCAACCCCAAGTCCCAGCCCAACCCCGATCCCCACGCCTACTCCGACGCCGCATCCGACGGCCACGCCAACCGCGAGTCCGATTCCGACCGCCACACCGACTCCGACGCCCAGCCCATCGCCCACCCCGGCTCCCACTGCGACCCCGACGCAAGCTCCAAGCCCGAGCCCAACGTCAAGCCCCAGCCCAACCCCGACCGCCTCGACGATCTCGATCGCCGATGCCCTGACCCGAACGGGCCAGGTCACCGTGGCCGGCGTCGTCACCGCCGGCCCCAGCCTGATCGACACGAGCGGCCGGCTGGTCGTCATCCAGGACGCGAGCGCGGCCGTGGAGGTCCGCCTGCCGGCCACC
>DATGGC010000315.1:0-5856 GCA_035308745.1 Candidatus Limnocylindrales bacterium
GTAGTAGGTGTCGCGGTCCTCGCCGTGGCGGGCGAACGTGCTGATCCCGTAGGCAGCCACCAGGGCCGCGGCGACGTCGTCCTTGGTCGACAGCGGATTGGACGCGGCCAGGGTCACGTCCGCGCCGCCGGCCTTGAGCGCACGCATCAGGTTGGCGGTCTCGGTCGTGACGTGCAGGCAGGCCCCGATCCGCAGGCCGGCCAGCGGCCGTTCGCGTTCGAAGCGCTCGCTGATCAGGCGCAGGACGGGCATCTCGCGGGCCGCCCACTCGATCCGGCGGACGCCTTCGTCGGCCAATCCGAGGTCGACGACGTCGTGGGCCGGCAGCGCGGTGGTGGGGGCGGTCATCAGAGATCGGTCTCCTTGCGGGCGGTGAGGAAGCGCCGGAGCGGTCCGGGCAGGCTGGGCCAGGGGGTCCCGACCCGATGGATCAGGCGCTCCTCGAAGCGGATGTGCTCCTGGTAGCCGAGCCGGCGATAGGCCTGCAGGGCGGGCGGGTTGTCGGCCCGCACGTTGAGGACCACCTGGTCGCAGAAGCGGAGCAGCTCGGCCGTCACCGCCCCGGTGGTCGCGGTAGCGTAGCCCCGGCCCCGATATTCGACCTGGGTGAGGACGTTGCCCACCACGGCGAGGCGGGCCGAGGCGCTGACGACGTGGGTCCCGGCCGCGGCGACGAGGCGGCCGTTGACCCGGACGCCGTAGTACACGCCACTGGCGATCGCGCCCGAGCCGAGCCACGAGGCGAAGCCCAGCTGGTACAGCCGGTTCAGCTCGCCGACCTCGATCGGCAGGAGCCGGCGGGTATCGGCGGGATACGGCCGGAACGTGGAGCGATCGACCCACATCCGGACCATCTGGGGCCCGGGATCCACCTTGTAGCTCGCCTCGACGGCGGGCAGCGCCGTGGGCAGCGCGGCGACATAGGCCGCCCGGGGCTTGACCAGGTCGCGCAGGGCGGCCTCGATCCCGTCGTTGCGGCCCATCACGAATAGGGGCTGGGGCGACAACCCGGCGTATTCGAGCGCTACGGCCACCAGGTCCGTCCCGACGAAGGCGCCGCCCCAGCGGGTCCGGTTGAACTCGCGGTCGTCGAGGTCGCAGATCGCGTAGGCGGCGAACAACCGATCCTGCTCGAGGAACTGGCGGAGCAGGACCCGGTCGGTGGTCGTCCGGGTGACGAGACCGGTATCCCGGCGAGAGGCGACGATGCTGGCCATCAGCTGGCCACCTCGGCCGGCGTGGTGTGGGGCAGGACGTCCACGACGCGGGTCTGGGCGAGCCGCGCGGCGGCATCGTGCTCGGCCTTGGCCGCCACTGCGGCGGCGAGGGCCGGACCGAACGGCGGCCGGAGGGCGCCTTCCTCGGTCACGATCGCGCTGATCAGGGCGGCCGGGGTCACGTCAAACGCCGGGTTCCAGGCCTTGCCGAAACGCGGCGCGATGCGCACCCCGCCGGCGTTGAAGACCTCTTCCTCGGAGCGCATCTCGATCGGGATCAGCGAGCCGTCGGCTGTCGCCAGGTCGACCGAGCTGAGCGGCGCGCAGACGTAGAACGGGACGCCGTGGCGCGCCGCCAGGACCGACAGTGGATACGTTCCGACCTTGTTGGCGGTGTCGCCGTTGGCGGCAATCCGATCGGCCCCGACCAGGATCGCGTCGATCTGGCCCGTGGCAAGCAGGGAGCCGGCCGCGCCGTCGGCGAGCAGGGTGTAGGGCACCCCGGCCTGGACCAGCTCCCAGGCCGTCAGCCGGGCCCCCTGAAGATACGGCCGGGTCTCGTCGACGAAGATCTCCAGCCGCCGATTGGCGGCCCAGGCGGCCTGGATGATCCCCAGCGCCGTGCCGAACTGGCCGCAGGCCAGCGGCCCGGTATTGCAGTGGGTGAGCAGCCGCAGCTCGCGACCGGGGGTCGGCGGCAGGAGGGCCAGGCCGAAGTCGGCCAGCGCACCGTGGTCGCGGGTCGCCTCGGCGCAGATCGCGTCGGCCTCGACCCGCAGGACGCCGGCCACGACGTCGCCGTTGTCGGCCAGGTCGCCCAGCCGGTCGATCCGGGCCAGCATCCGGTCGATGGCCCAGTTGATGTTGACCGCGGTCGGACGGCTCTGGCGGAGGGCCGTGGCGGCACCGCGCAAGCGCGCCTTCCGATCGGCCAGCGGCAGGCTGCGCGAGTGCTCGGCGGTCAGGGCCAGGCCGTAGGCGGCCGCCTGGCCGAGGGCCGGGGCGCCGCGCACGACCATCTCGCGAATCGCGATTGCGACCTCGCCGCCGTCCGAGCAGGCGTACTCGACGAGCTCGCCGGGCAGCTTGCGCTGGTCGATGAACAGGATCCGGCGGGCCTCCATCCGGAACGCCGTCCGGAAGCCGCGGGCCTCGCCCGGCGCCGGGTTGGAGGGCGGCGGGGTCGGGGCGAGGAGGTTGGGCGACAGCCCGAACATCGGGTTGATCGAGGCACCGGCACCGGCAGCGCCGGCCGCCCCGGCCGTGCCGGTCCCGAAGGCGTTGTCGGGACTGAGGATGGCGCCGGCGGCCTCCGAGGCGGCCCGCTGGAGGGCACCCGCGGCCCCGGCGGCGGTCGTCGCGGAGTGGATCACCTCGGCCGCAAACTGGCGGAAGAACTTGCGCCGGCCGACATCGACCTCGTCGACGGGCGTGACCTCGACGGGCGCGGCCTCGCCGGCCGGGGCTGGTGCCTGGCCGGTTGGCGGGTCGTTGGGCGCGTCGGTCACCGTGGCAGGCTCAGTAGCGGACGACGCTCTCGACCCGCAGGCCCTGGAGTCGATCGCGTCCCTTCAGGAATTCGAGCTCGACGAGGAAGCCCAGGCCGACGACCTCGCCCTGCAGCCGCTCGACCAGGTCGATCGTGCCCCGCACGGTGCCGCCGGTCGCGAGCAGGTCATCCACGACCAGCACCCGCTGGCCGGGCTGGATCGCGTCGCGGTGGATCTCGAGGGTGTTGGAGCCGTATTCGAGGGCGTACTCGACGGTGATCGTCTCGGCCGGCAGCTTGCCCAGCTTGCGCACCGGCACCAGGCCCGCGTCAAGCAGGTAGGCCATCGGGGCGCTGAAGATGAAGCCCCGCGATTCCATGCCCACGACCAGGTCGACCTTGTCCTCGCGCCAGGGCGCCAGCATCAGGTCGATCGATTCCTTGTAGGCCACGGGATCCTTGAGCACAGTCGTGATGTCGTAGAACAGGATGCCGGGCTTGGGAAAGTCGGGAATCTCGCGAATCCTGGCGCGGAGTTCCTCGGCGGACATCTGGGCTGGGGCCTCCGATGAGGGTGCTGGCCTGGTCGCACGGTGGGTGCGCCTGCCGCCGTTGCAGTCTACCGCGCCTCCAGCGCTGTGCGAATGGGCGCGGCCTGCGCCCGCAGCCGGCCGCTCAGGACGAGCCCGAGGCAGCCCACGAGGGCGCCGACGACCATCACCCCGGCCAGGCCGACCGACGCCGGCTGCCCGGCCCCGGCCGCGAAGGCGATCACCGCCCCGCCCATGCCGGTGCCCAGGGCCGTGCCCAGGACATCGCTCAGCTGGAGCCCGGCGGTGGCCATCCCCTGGCCCTCGGGCGGCGCCTCGGCCAGGACGATCAGGGTCAGCGAGGCATAGCCCAGGCCCATCCCGATGCCGGCGATCCCCCACGCGACCGACGCGACGATGATCGGCACACCGGGTGACAGGACCAGGGCGAGGATGGCGATCGCCAGCAGCACGATCGCGAAGCAGGCCGTCACGAAGCGGCCGGCGCCCAGCCGGAGGACGTAGCGGGCCTGGACCCAGGCGGCTCCCGTCCAGGTCAGGGTGGCGACGGTCAACGCGATGCCGGCCAGGCTGGCGTCGATCCCCCGCCAGCCGATCAGCAGCAGCGGCACGTAGGCATCGACGCTGAAGAAGGCGAACGTGAGCACGCCCCGGATCAACGTCGCCGCCGGCAGGCCGCGACGCGCCGACAGCGTGCCGGCCGGCGTGAGCGTCCGGAACGCGGGCAGGCCGATCGCAATCCCGACGAGGACCAGGACCAGCCCCGGAAACAGCGACGCCATGGTCAGGCCGACGAGCACGAGCCCGGCACCAACCGCCAGGACCAGGGCGCCGGCCAGGCGCCGGCGCTCGGCCGAGGTCGAGCGGGTCACCTCCACCGGCGCGGGGTCGACCCGGGCCAGCGCCGGAATCGTCAGCGCCGCGGCGATCGCGATCAGGGGCAGCAGCCCCAGGAAGACGAAGCGCCAGCTGATGTGCTCGGCGATCAGGCCGCTGAGGGCCGGCCCGATCACGCCGGGCAGGACCCAGGCGGTCGAGAGCGTGGCGAACATCCGCGGCCGAAGGGCGTCGGGCAGGACCCGGGCGATCGCCACGTAGGCGACGGGCGCGATCCCGCCCGCCCCGAATCCCTGGAGCAGGCGGCCGGCAATGAGGATCGCCATCGAGGGCGCGCTGCCGCCGATCAGGAGGCCGATGGCGAACAGGCCCAGCCCCAGCCCGAACGGCCGGACCAGGCCACCCCGGTCGATCAACAGGCCCATCACCACGATCCCCACGAGGTCGCCCAGGAAGAACAGGCTGAAGACCCAGCCGTACAGCTCGATCCCACCCAGCTCGCGGGCGACGATCGGCATGGCTGTCGCGACCGCCAGCGATTCGAAGGCGACCAGGGTGATCGTCAGGACCAGCCCGATCGTCAGCCCGCGCCGGCCGGCCGAGAAGAGGCCGCCCGGGTGAGGCGTCGCCTGAGCCGTGCCGTGGTCAGCCACCGGCGGCGACCGGCTCTGCCTCCGACAGGCGGGCGACCACGGCCTGGGTCAGGGTCCAGCCGGTTCGCGGATCGCGGGGCAGCCGGATCCGGACCTGGTTGCTGGCGAAGGTGACGTCGCCCGGACGAACGCCGGGCAGGCCCAGGCCCAGCGCCCGCGGCGCGCCGCCGATCGGGGCCAGGAGGCGCATCGCCGTCGCCCGGCTGAGCGCGCCGAAGCGGACGACGAGCTGGCCGTCCTCGCGCGAGATCGAGGCGATTCCGGCCGCCTCGGCGGCCAGCCGCAGGGCGGCCACCTCGATCAGCCGCTCGACCGGGGCTGGCAGCGGACCGAATCGGTCGGCGGCCTCGCGCCGGAAGGCGGCCAGGTCCTCGGCCGTCCGGGCCCGGGCGAGGCGGCGATAGAGCTCGAGCTTCTGGGCCTCGTCCGAGACGTACTCGTCGGGCAGGTGGGCGTCGATCGGCAGGTCCAGGACCGCCTGGGTGGGGGCCAGGTTCGGCTGGCGATCCTCGCGCCGGGCCTTGACCTCCTCGACGGCGTCCGCGAGGAGCCGGCTGTAGAGGTCGAAGCCCACGGCCGCCATGTGGCCTGACTGCTCGCCGCCCAGGATGTTGCCGGCGCCCCGGATCTCGAGGTCCGACAGGGCGATCTGGAAGCCGGCGCCCAGCTCGGAGGCGTTGAAGATCGCCTGGAGCCGCTTGCGGGCCTCATCGGACAGCCGCTCGCGGCGGCGATAGAGCAGGTACGCGAACGCCCGCCGGCTCGACCGGCCGACCCGGCCCCGGAGCTGGTACAGCTGGGCCAGCCCGAGCGTGTCGGCCCGGTCGATGATGATCGTGTTGGCGTTGGGGATGTCCAGGCCCGACTCGATGATCGTCGTGCACACCAGCACGTCCGCCGCGCCCCCGGCAAAGGTGATCATCACCTGCTCCAGGCTGCCCTCGGGCATCTGGCCGTGGCCGACGACGATCCGGGCGTCGGGCAGCATGCCCCGCAGCTGCTGGGCCTGGGCCTCGATCGTCTCGACCCGGTTGTGGACGTAGAAGACCTGCCCGCCGCGGTCCAGCTCGCGTTCGATCGCGTCGCGAACGAGGCCGGCCGTCGCCTCG
>DATGGC010000316.1:0-14551 GCA_035308745.1 Candidatus Limnocylindrales bacterium
CGACCTTGGTGACCACCAGCTCACGGACCCGGCGATCGGCCACGAGGGCGGCGAAGGCGCGCAGCCCGAGACCGGCGATCTCCGCCTCGTCCGCGGCGGGGAACGACTGGAGCGAGCGGCCGCCGCGCTCGAGGTAGAACGCCGGGCGGCCATCCACGAGCGTCACATAGGCCCCCGCCGCCCGCTGGAAGGGCCGCCGATCCTGGTCGGAACGACGCGGCCAGGCCAGGGCGGCGCCATAGGCATTGGCCGGATCGGCGGCGGCCAGGAGATGGACCCGGCGGGGCGCGCCGCCGTCCGTGGCCTCACGTGCCGCCCGCAGCCGGTCGAGCGCCCCGGCCAGCGCGAACTGGGCCGCGCCCAGGCCGTCGACGAAATACCCGCGCCGGATCCGGCCGGCATCCTCGAGCGCCCGCAGGACCGGATAGATGCCGGCGAATCCGCCGCCGATCCCCTCGCCCATCACCGCTTCGCGGGTCAGGACGCCGTGGCGATCCAGGAGGGCCAGGGCCAGGGCATGGAGCCGTTCTGTTGGCGATGCGGCGCTGCCGACGGGTTGGGCCTCCACGAGCGACCAGCGCCCGGCGGCCTCGGGTGGCCCGAGGCTGGTCAGCCGGCCCGGCCGCCGGCGCGGCTCGCTGCCCGGCCGGCTCCAGCGCAAGGCCCGAAGCGGCGCGAACGTGTCGTTGGTGACCTCACCGGCCCAGACGAGGTCCCACAGGGCGTCGAGCACCTCGCGATCGGGCCCGCCCCCCGCGGCTGCATGGAGGGGCCGGTAGAACGAGGCGCCGCGCTGCTCCAGGAACGCCCGGATGGCCTCGTGCCGCGGCCCGCTCGGCCGGCCCTCGCCGCTCGCCTCGTTGGGACTGCCACCGGCCGGGCTCATGATCGCGTCCCGGAGCGCCTCGCGGCCGGGCCGGATCAGGGCGATCCGGCCGTCGTCGCGGCCGAGGCTGCCCCGGCCCACCCAGGCGACCTCGCCCATCGCCCCGAGCTCGTCGAGGAGCCGGGGCTGGTAGCCCGGGATCCGCACGGGGAGCACGTCGCGCTCCAGGACCGAGGCGGGGATCGGCAGCCCGGCCAGCTGGTCGATCACATCGGCCAGCCGCTCGAGGGCCGCGCTGCCCCGCAGGGGCGGCGGGCCGGCGCCGGCGTCACCGCCATTGTCGCCGCCGAGCCTGGGCAGGGCCGCCACGCCCTGCCAGTCGGGCAGGAACCGGGCCAGGGCGCCGGCCTCGACCGGCTCGACTTCATGGCGCAGCCGGGCGAGCGAGCGGCGGCGGAGCTGGCGGAGCACCTCCGGGTCGCACCATTCGCGCTCGGCACCGCCCGGCCGGAACTCTCCGCGGAGGAGCGTGCCGTTGGCCATCAGGCGGAGCAGGGCGTCCTCCACGATCCCGGCCGGCAGGCCCCAGCGGCGGGCCGGATCGTCGGTCAGGAACGGACCGTGGGTCCGGGCCCAACGCGAGAGGAGGCCTTCCAGGGCGGCGCTGGTCGGTGCGAGGAATGCCTGGGGGACACCGGCCGGCGATTGGACCCCGATCGCGTCGCGGTAGCGGGCAACGTCCTCGATCGCGATCCAGCGCTCGCCCGCGGGCTGGCCTGCGATCCGGACCGCGACCGCCCGGCGGGCACCGGCCAGGGTCTCGAGCCACGTCCGGGCCACCTCCGCACCGCCCACGACCCGGCCTGCCACCTCGAGCTCGGTCAGGTCGCCCAGCCGGCGGAGCAGGTCGTGGAGCTGGTCGACGGTGGTCACGGCCCGGTCCTCGTTCAGGGCCTGGAGGCGCAGCTCGAGGTCAGCCAGCGCGTCGGCGTCAAGTAGCTCGCGGAGCTCCTCCTGGCCGAGCAGCTCCCGGAGCAGGTCCCGGTCCAGGGTCAGGGCCTGGGCGCGGCGCTCGGCGATCGGCGTGTCGCCCTCGTACATGTAGGCCGCGACGTAGTCGAACAGGAGCGAGCTGGCAAACGGCGAGGCGCGAACCGTCTCGACCCGGTGGACGACGATCGCGCGCCGGGCGACGGCGTTCAGGACGCCCTTGAGCGCCGGCAGGTCGAAGACGTCGGACAGGCATTCGCGATAGGTCTCGACCAGGATCGGGAAGCTGCCATAGCGGCTGGCCACGGCCAACAGGTCGGCCGAGCGCTGGCGCTGCTCCCAGAGCGGCGTCCGGGTTCCCGGCCGGCGACGGGGCAGGAGCAGGGCCCGGGCGGCGTTCTCGCGGAAGTGGGACGCGAAGAGGGCCGAGTTCGCGAGCTGGCCGACGACCAGGTCCTCGATCTCCTCCGCCTCGGGAAACAGGAGATCCTCGATCCCGGCCAGGATGCCCGCCCCAGCTGGACCGGTCCCGGTCTCGCCCAGCTCACCTTCGGGCAGCCGGATCGCGATCCCGTCGTCCGACCAGATCGTCTGGACCGGCGTGCCGAGCCGCTCACCGAGGCGCGCCTCGAGGGCCAGCGACCAGGGCGCATGGACCCGGCCGCCGAAGGGCGTGAGGAGGCACAGCCGCCAGTCACCGAGCTCGTCGCGGAAGCGCTCGACCACGATCCGCCGGTCGGTGGGCAGGGCGCCGGCAACGTCGATCTCGTCCTCGAGGTAGGCGACCAGGTTCTCGGCGGCAAGTGGATCGAGGTCGTTGCGGGCGCCCAGGCGCTCGAGCGCGGCCGTCCGGCCCTTGGTGCCCCGCCCGATGTCGGCCTCGATCTCGCGGACGAGGCCACCCAGCGCCTGGCCAAGCTCGATCGGCCGGCCGACCGCGTCGCCGTGCCAGAACGGCAGCTTGCCGGGCACGCCGGGGGCCGGCTCCACGGTCACCCGGTCGTGGCCGATCTCGAGCACCCGCCATGAGCTGGCCCCCAGGACGACCACATCGCCATGCATCCCCGCTCGCAGCTCGTAGACCATCTCCTCGTCGAGCTCGCCCACCCGCCGGCCGGCGGTACCCGCCTCGCCGGCGATGAACACCCCGAACAGGCCCCGGTCGGGGATGGTGCCGCCCGAGGTGACCGCCACGACCCGCGCATCGCGCCGGCCTTCGACGATGCCCGTCACCCGGTCCCACACGATCCGGGCCTTGAGCTCGTCGAACTCGTCCGAGGGATAGGCGCCGGCGAGCATGCCCAGGACGCCTTCGAGCGCCTCTCGCGAGAGGGATTCGAAGGGGACGGCCCGGCCGATCGTGGCCGCCAGCTCGTCGACCGTCCAGCGATCCATGACGGTCATGGCCACGATCTGCTGGGCCAGGACGTCAAGCGGGTTGCGCGGCACAACGGTGGTCTCGATCGCCCCGGCATGCATCCGCTCGGCGACGACCGCGGCCTCGAGCAGATCGCCCCGGTACTTCGGGAAGATCACGCCCCGCGACGGGCTGTCGACCTGGTGGCCGGCCCGCCCGATCCGCTGGAGGCCGCGCGCAACCGAGGTTGGCGACTCGATCTGGATCACCAGGTCGACCGCGCCCATGTCGATCCCCAGCTCGAGGCTGGAGGTGGCCACGATCGCGGGCAGGCGGCCCGACTTCAGGTCGTCCTCGATCGCCAGGCGCTGCTCCCGGGCGATCGAGCCGTGGTGGGCCCGGACGAGCTCCTCGCCGGCCAGCTCGTTCAGCCGCTGGGCCAGTCGCTCGGCGAGCCGCCGGCTGTTGCAGAAGATGATCGTGCTCCGGTGGGCCCGGACCAGCTCCAGGATCCGGGGGTGGATCGAGGGCCAGATGCTGAAGCGCGGATCGGCGCCCGGGCCCGGCGTCGACGGTCGCTCCTCGAGCGGGACGGACTCGCCCAGTCGGCTCATGTCCTCGACCGGGACCACGACCGACAGCTCGAGCGTCTTGCGCGAGCCCGAGTCGACGATCGTGACCTCGCGACCAGGCCCGGCGCCACCGAGGAAGCGGGCGATCGTCTCCAGTGGCCGTTGGGTCGCCGACAGCCCGATCCGCTGGGGCGGCCGGCTCGTCACCTGTTCGAGCCGCTCGAGGCTCAGGGCAAGGTGGGCGCCGCGCTTCGAGCCGGCGATCGCGTGGACCTCGTCGATGATCACGTGCTCGACCGCCCGGAGCGACTCGCGCGCGGCGCTGGTCAGCAGGAGGTACAGCGATTCGGGCGTCGTGATCAGGATGTCGGGCGGGCGCCGGCTGAGGCTGCGCCGCTCATCGGCCGGCGTATCGCCCGTCCGCAGGCCGACCGAGATGGTCGGGACCGGGTCGCCCCGCCGGCCCGCGGCGAGGGCGATCCCGGCCAGCGGTGCCCGCAGGTTGCGCTCGATGTCGTAGGACAGCGCCTTCAGCGGCGAGACGTACAGGATCCGGACGGCGCCTGGCTGCTCCCGGCTGGGCACGGGGCTCGGATCACGGACCAGCCGGTCGAGGCACCACAGGAACGCGGCCAGGGTCTTGCCGCTGCCGGTCGGGGCATGGATCAGGGTGTGGCGCCCGGCGGCGATCGCTGCCCAGCCGCCGACCTGGGCCGCGGTTGGCTCGGCGAACGACGCCGCGAACCAGTCGCGAACGGCCGGGCTGAACGCCGCGAGCGGATCGTCCGCGGGCTTGACGCGAGTCGGAGCAGGGCGACGGGCAGCCACGGGAGGAGGAGTATAAGGCGCCGAGCTGGAACCGAACAGATGATCTGTTTATCGGTCGGTGCCGGCCTCTGACGCTCCCCTGCTCGCCGACGTTGCGCTCAGCACGACAAAACGCCCGTTTCGCTCCCCAGCCGCACCAACTGAGGGCTGTCCCGCCCCGAGTTCATGCCGGCGCAAGCGTGACTCGGGATGAAACTCGTCGAGTCACAGGGAGCGAGGGCCCGCCTGGGCCTGGAATGCCCGTTTTGTCCTTCTCTGCGCGACAAGTGCTCGGGCACGCTCGGGCACGGTCGCGGTGCACATCTGCGTCAGCGCTCGACGCGTCCCTCGGTCAAGCTCCTGGCCAGGGCCGCCGCGAGCCCCGGCGAGGTGCGATCCGGGGCAACCCCAGCCCACAGCAGATCGGGCGCATCGCCCCCATCCGGGGACGACGCCACGACTGCGACCCCAAGGAGCTGCTCTCCAGAGACGGCGCCGCTCGCCCGTGCTCCAGCCTGAAGCGCGGCGCGGAGCAGCCGCCGACTGTCTTCGGGATCGGCCAGGGGACCAGCCCCCGGCGCAAGCGAGACCCGGTCGAGAAGGGCCGCGTCGAGGTCGTCGATGATCGTGGCGGCCTCGGGGGGAGGGCCGGGCCGCTCGCTGGGTCGCCACGATCCGGCCATCGGATCCCACCAGCCGCGTTCCTCGGCCACGATCAGCAGCCGCGGCAGGACCGCCGCCCGGACCGCGGCCAGGGTTTCGAGCGAACGAGCGTCGGCCAGCCGCTGGAGCTCCGAGGAGGGCAGGCCCGCGTTGGGCTGGTCGTCGAACCGCTCGGGCGGCGGCGATTGGTCGTACCGAAGCGCATCGCCGACCCAGCGCGAGCGCCAGCCAGCGTCGGTCGACTGGGGCACCTCGCGATGGGCCCCGGCAAGCCACGTGAGGGCCCAGGTCCGAGGCACCACGCGGTAGACGTCGTAGCCGCCACCGCCGGTCGCCAGCCAGCGTCCCTGGGCATGGCGATGGGCCAGCGCGTCCACCAGGCGTGCGGCTTCGCCCATCGCGGTGGTCGTGACCCGGAGGTGGGCCAGCGGATCCCAGGCATGGCTATCCGCCCCGTGCTGGCTCACGATCAGGTCCGGCCCGAAGGTTGCCGCCAGCTGCGGCAGCAGGCCCCGGACGCCGGCCAGCCAGGCGGTCTCGCCGGTCTCCGCCTCGAGCGGCAGGTTGACAACGGTCCCGGCGGCTGCGCCTTCACCGCGCTCGTCCGGAAAGCCCGTGCCCGGGAAGAGCGTCCGGCCGCTCTCGTGGATCGAGATCGTGAGCACGCCCGGATCGTCGGAGTGGATCGCCTGGACGCCATCCCCATGGTGGACGTCGAGGTCGATGTACATCACTCGCTGGCCGGCCTGGCGCGCCGCGGCGATCGCCAGCGCCGGATCGTTGTAGATGCAGAAGCCGGAGGCCCGCTCGGGCAGGGCGTGGTGCAGTCCCCCGCCGGGATGGAAGGCATGCTCGACGTCGCCACGCAGGATCGCGTCCATCGCCCGCAGCGAGCCACCGGCGACCATCGCCGCGGCCTCGTGCATCCCGGCGAAGGGCGGATCGTCGCCGTAGGCCGCGAAACCTGCTTCGGGCCGGCCGCCCGGGTCGGCCGACAGACGTCGGACGGTGGCGAGATAGCGCTCGGTGTGGACAGCGAGCAGCTCCCGATCGTCGGCCGGTTCGGGGGCCAGCCCCGGTTCGGCGCCAAGGGTCCGGAGCAGGTCGATTCCCGGACCGAAGCGACGTGGGGTCAGGGGGTGCTGCGGCCCGAAGTCATAGCTGAGCGAGCGCGGGCCATAGACGAGCAGGGGGCCGACGGACACCGGTGCAATCGCTCAGCGAAGCGCGACTGGAATCACCAAGCGGATCGAGGTCCGCTCGCTGGAGAACGCGACGACCTTGTTGTCGACCAGGCCGACGGCCTTGGCCGCGGCCATCACTTCGATGTCACGGACCGTGGCGTCCTTGCCCTTGCGCGACACGACCCAGATCGCCCCGTTGGAGACAATCTGCGGACGCAGGCGGCCCAGCGCCTGGAGCTCGCTGCCGTCATCGATCCCGAGGAAGACGAGATCGGAATCGGGCAGCGGGTCGCCCTCGGTGATGTCCCGGGTCCGCTCGCCGAGCGCCCGGCGAAAATCGGGCTCGACGATATTGATGACCGCAACCCTGGCGCCGGGCCGGACACCGAGCTTGTCGATCAGGGGTCGGGTGTAGACGACTTCGGCCACGGCCGAAGCGTAGCCCGAACCGCGTCCGACGCGTCAATGAGCCGGCACGACCGACCAGGCGCCGTTCGATCGGATGGCGAGCAGGGTCGTTCCCGTGGCGAGCTGGGCCCGGCCCGTGTAGGGCCCGGCCTCATCCACGATCACGTCCGGACCGTTGGCGTCGTAGCCGATCAACGCAAAGAGGCCTGGGTCAGTGTTCGAGATTTCGAGGGCGACGGGCCGGATCGGCGGTGGGGCAACCCCGAACACGTCGTCGCCCTGGCCTGTCAGCTTCGCGCTCACGGGCCAGCCGACGGCCGCGGTCGCTGGCCAGATCGCCACGGTCCAGGGTCCCGAGGCTTCGATCCTGAACGCGACCGAGTGCTCCCCGGCTCGGGCGTCGAACAGGACGGTGCCGGCGTAGCTGCCGGTGACGTCCACCAGTGGATCGTTGACCGAGCCATCCGCGGCGATGCTTGTCACTGTGAACTTGCCCTTCCCGATCGATGTCAGCGCGGTGACCGACGGAACAGACACGGGGATCGTGAACCGCAAGGAGGTGGCGCCTGCACCGTGCGCCTTGATCTCGTTGAACGCGGCGGTGCTCGGTCCGTTGAGGAGTGGCGGAGGCGTCGGTAGCGCGGATGGTGCGGACGGGGTGGCGGTCGCCGCCACGCCACGCACCGAAGACCGGGGCTCGGTCGGCGAAACCGGGTTGCAGGCAGCCGCGAGCGTGGCCAGCGTCGCGAGGACGATCACGGTCCGCCTCACGAGTCCTTGACCAGGCGACGAGTCGAGTACCATCGGCGCATGGATAAGGTTCTCCTGCTGCTCGTGATCGTCCTGATCGTCGTCATCGTCGTACGCGGTCCCAAGACGCTGCCCCAGATCGGCCAGATGCTGGGCCGCGGCGTGAAGGAGGCCCGCAAGGAAGCGGCCGAGATCAAGACCGACATGCGCAGGGACGACGCTGCCCCGACCCCGTCGGTTCCCACGACGGCGCTCGTCGAGCCCGTTGCCGCGCCCATGACCCCGCCCGTCGCGCCGCCGCCTCCTCCGGCGCAGCCGCCGGCGGCGCCCGGTTCGGGCACGCCCGGACCCGCCTGACCGCTCCGTCTCCCGGCCTCCGAACCGTCCGGCGATGGCCGAGCTCGATGATCTCCTCGCCCGCCCCGGACCGGGACCCCATCGCGGGCCGCTGAGCGTCGCCGGGGCAGGAGTCGAGACCCTCGTCGACCTGCCCCCGGAACGTGGTGGCTTGCTCTTCGTCGGCCTGAACCCGTCGCCGGTGAGCGTCGCTGCCGGCCACTACCACGAAGGGCGGCTGGGCCGGACATTCTGGCGCCGGCTGATGATCGCCGGGGTGCTGCCCGCCGGGACCGACGTCGAGACCGCGGACGACGCCCTCGTCGCGGCCGGCCACGGGATCACCGACCTGATCAAGCAGCCGACCCCGCGTGACACGGCGACCGACCGCGAGCTGACCCTGGGCGTCGGCCCCCTCTGGCAGAAGGTCGCGCTGTGGCGGCCCAGTGCGGTCGTCTTCATCTACAAGCGGGCCGCCGAGATCGCGGCCGGACGGCCGCTGACCGAGAAGTGGGGACAACTGCCAGGCGTCGCCCTCGCCGGGCGGCCGTGCTTCCTGATGCCCGGCCCCTACGCGCCGGTCGAGGAAGTCGATGAGGGCCTCAACCTCCTGCGCAACCTCCACCGGACGATCCAGGGCTAGCCGTCCAGGGCCTCCAGTGCGGCGCGGATCGCGGCGGCTGGGTCGCTGATCAGCGGTCCGTGGCCAGGGAGGATCCGGCTCGGCCGGAGTGACGCCATCCGCTCGAGCGAGCGGCGCGCGGCCAATGGATCGCCCAGGGGCGCCAGGACGAGCGTCGGCCGCGCCGTCAGGGCGTCGCCGGACAGGATCGTCGAATCGGGCAGCCGGAAGGCGAGGTGGTCCGGTCGATGGCCGGGCGTGCCGATGACCTCGAGGGCCTGGTCGCCGAGGTCCAGGGTCGCGCCATCGGCCATCTCAGTCACCGCCCACGACAGCGATGCGCCACCGCCCGGACCGGCGTAGATCGGGGCGCCGGTCCGTTCCTGGAGCTCGATCGAGCCCGAGGCATGCCCGGGATCGACATGGGTCAGGACGATCGCCACGATCCGGCCGCCGAGTGCCTTCGCCTCGGCCTCGATCCGGTCGATGTACGCCTCGCCGGGATCACCCGGGTCGACGACCACGATCCGCTCGCGGCCGACGAGGATGGTGTTGGCCGGGCGCGCGGCCGGCCCGAACGCCTGCCCGCCGGTCAGCCGCAACAGTCCAGGACCTGGCTCCTCCCGGGTGAATGGCAGCCCCTCGACCAGCTCCAGCCCCGCCCGGATCGCCCGGATCTCCGTGATCCGCTCGAGGCGCTGAAGGGTCGTGGACGTTGGCGGCCAGAGCTGGATCTGGCCGGCCGCCATGCGGGCCAGGGCGGCGGATGGCGTCAGCCAGGCATGGCCCGCGACTTCGCGTGGATCCAGGTCGAGCGTTGCCCCGGCCGGCAGCTCCACCGCGAAGAAGCGAGCGTCGAAGCGGCGGGGGTAGGCCCGTGGCGTCTGCCAGCGGGCGATCGACACGAGCCGGTCGGCCGGCAGGCGGAGGTCGTGGCGTTCGAGGAGCGTGGCCAGGTCGAGCTCACCGGCGGCGAGCGCGGCGCGGAGGGTCGGCAGCTCCCCCACCAGCCGATGATCGGAGCCGACGAGCGCGCCGTCAGGGTGCATGGCCAGGAGCACCCCGGCCTCCTCGAAGAGCTCCCGGATCGCCGCTACCCGGGATTCGTCGGCGCCGGCCGAGCGAGCCAGGACCCGCGGATCACGGTCGGCCGGTTCGACCCGTCCGCCCGGGAAGACGTGCAACCCTCCGCCAAAGGCCATCGACTCGGGCCGCAGCGTCAGCAGGACCTCCGGGCCGGCCGCCTCCGGTGCGAGGCCAGGGCGGAGCAGGACGATGGTTGCCGCAGGCCGGGCCGGGGCCGGTTCGCTGCCCGGCGCGGCAACCCGGGCCGGTCGCGGAACGGCGGCGTCGGTCACCCGAGCGTTGTCCCTGCGGACTCGTCGAGCAGGCCCGCGAGCACCCGCGGATCGGTCACCGGCAGGAGGCAGGTAAAACGGTGGCAGACGTAGGCCGCCGGCTGGCCGCCGACCAGCGCCCGATCGGCGAGCAGCTCGATCGGGCTCGTGGCCGGATCGGCCGACAGGGCCACGACCTGGTGGGGACGGAAGCCGGTCCGAACGACCCGGAGCAGGTCCACGGTCGCGGGCTGCCCGGGATCGCCGACGATCGCCACCTCGTCCACCTGGGCCAGGGCGAAATCGAGCGCCAGCAGCCACTGGCCGAAGAACGTCGGATGCCGGGGCGCCACGTCGGCGACGAGCCGCAGCGCCGTCTCGGCCGCCTCGCGGTAGCGGGCCGACCCGGTCAACGCCGCCAGCCGGAGGAGGACCGTGACGGCCATCGCGTTGCCCGATGGGACGGCGTTGTCCTGGAGGTCCCTGGGCCGGGTGATCAGGACCTCGTGGTCCGAGGCCGTATCGAAGAAGCCCCCGGCCGGATCCACGAAGCGCTCCAGGATCGCGTCGGCGAGCGAGCGGGCGACCCCGAACCAGCGTTCGTCGAAGCTGGCCTGGTAGAGCGCGAGGAGGCCTTCGGCAAGACAGGCGTAGTCCTCCAGGACGCCGGAGCCCGTGGCCCGGCCGTCCTTCCAGCTCCGTCCCAGCCGCCCGCCCGTGTCGAGCAAGCCATCGACGCAGACCTCGGCCGCCCGGGTGGCCGCGGCCAGGTAGCGAGCCGCCCGTACGCCGTCACCCGCGGCCTCGAGCGCCGCGGCCGCCTCGGACAGGGCGGCGATCGCGAGGCCGTTCCAGCCGGCGAGGACCTTGTCGTCGCGGTTCGGCTGGGGCCGCCGGTCGCGGGCGGCAAGCAGGGCGGCCCGGGCTCGTTCCAGCCGGGCAGCCACCTCGTCGTCCGCCAGCCCGAAGGTCCCGGCCAGCTCGGCGTCGGTCCGGACCCGGCGCAGGATCGTCCGGCCGTGGGCCTCGTGCCAATTGCCCGCTTCGGTGACGTCCCAGGCGGCCTGGACCAGCGCGACGTCCGGGGAGCCCGGCAGCGCGGCGGCGACCTCGGCCGGCGTCCAGGTGAAGGTGGCGCCCTCGACGCCGTTCGTGTCGGCATCGCGGCTTGCGGCGAAGCCGCCCTCGGCGGTCGTGAAGTCGCGCACGATCGCGTCGAAGACCCCGCACCCGACCGCCCGGTCGCGCTCGTCGCCCAGCAGCTGCCAGGCATGGAGGTAGGCCCGCCCGAGCTGGGCGTTGTCGTAGAGCATCTGCTCGAAGTGGGGTGCCAGCCAGACCGCGTCCGTCGAGTAGCGGTGGAAGCCCCCGCCGAGCTGGTCACGCAGGCCACCGGCCGCCATCCGGTCGAGCGTCATCCGGATCATCGCCAGCGCCGCCGGATCGGCGGCCCCGCCAACGCTCAGCCGGTACCGGAGCAGGAACTCGATCGTCATCGGCTGGGGGAACTTGGGCGCCCGGCCCCAGCCGCCGTTGCCGCGGTCGAGTGACCCGGCCAGGGTCGCCACGGCGGTCGCCGCGGCGCCGGCCGGCAACGGAGCCGAAGTCCCCGGGGCCGCCGACCCGGCGTCGGCCCGCAGGCCGTCCGCGAGCGCGCCGACGAGCCGATCGCCCGACGCCTCGACCGATGCGCGTTGCTCGCGCCAGGCATGGGCCACGGCCGCCAGCACCTGCCGAAAGGCAGGCAGCTCACCCCGCGGCGCCGCCGGGAAATACGTCCCGCCGTAGAACGGTCGGCCGTCCGGGGTCAGGAAGACGCTCATCGGCCAGCCGCCCTGGCCGGTCATCGCCTGGACGGCCGCCATGTAGACCTGGTCCAGGTCGGGCCGCTCCTCGCGGTCGACCTTGATCGCGATGAAGTCGCGCGCCAGCTCGGCCGCCGTGACCGGATCCTCGAACGACTCACGCTCCATCACGTGGCACCAGTGGCAGGCCGCGTAGCCGATCGACAGGAAGATCGGCTTGTCCTCCGTCCGCGCCCGGTCGAGCGCCTCGCTGCCCCACGGATACCAGTCGACCGGGTTGTGCGCGTGCTGGAGGAGATACGGGCTCGTCTCAGCGGCGAGCCGATTCTGGGCGGGCATCGCCGCGATGGTACCGCCGGCCCGTATCATCGAGCCGATGGCCGCCGAGATGACCCCGGTCCCTGCCGAGCCGCGCCGGACCGTGGCCCGGATCATCGGCCGGCGGGCACTGGCCCTGATCACGATCGCCCTGGTCGGCGGCGTGATCGCCCTGCTCGTCAAGCTGACCGGGGCCAGCCCGACGATCGTCTTCATCGCCTCGGCGGTGGCGCTGGCCGGCCTGGCCGGCCTCGTGGGCGAAGGGACCGAGCAGCTCGGCGGCCGGTTCGGGCCAGGCCTGACCGGGGTGATGCAGTCGGCCCTCGGCAACCTGCCGGAGCTGTTCATCGGGATCTTCAGCCTCCGGGCGGGCCTGGTCGTGGTCGTCCAGAGCGCCCTGATCGGCTCGATCCTGGCCAACAGCCTGCTGGTCCTGGGCCTGGCCTTCTTCCTGGGCGGGCTCAAGCACGGTGTCCTGAAGTTCGGCGTCCAGCCGGTCCGGATGATCGCCACGCTGCTGGTCCTGGCCGTCGCCGCCCTGGTGATCCCGACCCTGGCGACCGCGCCCGGGGCGCCCGACGCGGGCCACGTCCAGGACCTGAGCGTGATCGCCGCGATCGTCCTGCTGGTGCTGTTCGGCGCCTCGATCCCGTTCTCGATCCGGGGCGGGCCGGGGGCCGGCTCGATGGAACGCGAAGTCGAGACCGAGCACGCCTGGCCGCTCCAGCTCGGCGTCGCGGTGCTGGTCGGGGCGGCGATCGGCTCGGCGCTCGTCTCTGACTGGTTCGTGGATGCCCTGCGGCCGGCGCTGGCCAGCCTGGGCATCAGCGAGGCCTTCGCCGGACTGGTGATCGTGGCGATCGCCGGCAACGCGGTCGAGAACGTGGCCGGGGTCCAGCAGGCCCTGCGCAACAACGTTGACCTGGCGATCAGCCTGATCCTGAACTCGAGCCTGCAGGTCGCCCTGGCCCTGATCCCGGCCCTGGTCCTGATCTCGGTGGTGATCGGCGGGCCGGCCCTGACCCTGGTCGCCGCGCCGCTCCTGATCGGGGCCTTGGGCCTGACCGTCATCCTGGGCGCATTCATCGTGTTCGACGGAGAGTCGACCTGGCTGGAGGGGCTGGCCCTGATCGCGCTGTACGTGATCATCGCCGCGAGTGTCTGGTTCGGACCGCCGATCCAGGCGCCATGAGCGGCGGCGAAGGCCCCGTTCGGACCAGCACCGTGGGCGAGTGGCGGGTCTTCCTGGGAGCCCGCTACCGGCCGTTCCAGGGCCTGGGACTGTCGGGCGCGGTCGTCGCGGCGCTGGCCGGCGACGGGCTGACGATCCCGCTCCTGCTCGGGCTCGGGGCGAGCCCGGCCGTGGCCACCGTGATCGGTGTCCTGCCATCGGCCTTCTCGGCGGCCCAGCTCGGCGTTCCCTGGCTCTTGCGTCGCTATGACGGCAACCTGCGCGGGGTCACCCTGATCATTCTCGCGGTCGGCGAGACCCGGGGCTTCATCCTCGGGGGACTGACCCTGGCCGCCTGGATCGGGCTGATCCCGAACGGGCTGGCGATCATCGCGATCGGGGCGGTGATGAGCCTGGGCGGAGCCGCGACCACGATCGGCGGGACGAACCTGCTGGCCTGGTACGGCGCGATCCTGCCCGATCCGGAGCGGCGCTTCGTCGCGCCGCGGGTGATGGGCATGACCCTGGGGCTGGGCTCGATCCTGCTCTTGCCGGTCGCAGTCATGGTCCAGCTCTTCCTGCCCGACCTGGGGGTCCGGATCTACGCGATCGTGTTCCTGGTCAGCGGGATCGCCGGGGTGGCCGAGATCGTCGTCCTGCGCCAGCTGGCGAAGCCCGGCCGGGTGCGGATCGCCCGCTCGCCCTCGAGCGGCGGCGATGGCCAGCCGGCGGTCGCGCCGTCGCCCCACCTGCAGCCCTTCCTGCGCTCGATCACGGTGGCCGCCTTCGGGGCCGGCTTCGGCCCGTACCTGTCGATCTACGCGATCAGCGTGCTCCACCTGCCGCCCAGCTACGCGATCCTCCTGTCGGCGATCTCGTCGGCCGCGTCGCTCGTCTCGGCCACGATCATCGGCGGCCTGCTGGCCCGCGGCAGCGCATCCCGGACGCTGCGGGTCTCGTTCCTGCTGCGCGGCTCGTCGATGCTCCTGGGCCTGACTGCCTTCCCGTCGAACCCGTTCGCCGGCGTGATCATCTGCGTCGTGGCCGGCGTCGCCGCCGCCGGGGCGTCGGCGGGCACGCTGTCGTCGAACGAACGCCTGATGCGCCTGACGCCGGGTCCCGACCTGATCCGGGCACAGGGCCGGTTCGTGGCCGGCAGCGCGGCCGGGATCACCGCCGGGCAGCTGTCGAACGCGGCCATCCTGGCGATCCTGCCCCTCGGCTATCCGGCCTTTGCGATCCTGTTCGCCGTGTCGGGCCTGACCCGCTTCGCGACCGCGGCCCGGGCCGAGGTGTCCGAGACGTGGTCGTCGAGCACCCGGATCTACCGCAACGAGGACCTGCGCAAGCCATGAGCCCCAAGTCCGCATCCCCGGGTCCGTCCGGGCCGTTCGTTCCGTCGCTG
>DATGGC010000317.1:0-3560 GCA_035308745.1 Candidatus Limnocylindrales bacterium
CCAGGCCCTCGCTCGACCATAAGCGCGATCCAACTCGGGATTTGGCAACGGCGGAGGCGGCCGCGTGACCGCAGCCGCGAAGATGGAATGTTTCGCGCAGATGCCGGCTCATTGAGGTAGGCACGACCACCGGTAACGAGCAGCTTGGACACGAGCTCGGCCCGGGCACAGCTCAATGCACTCATCGCCCCGGTCATCGTCGGCAACTAGAGAGCCGCTCGCACCTCACGAACATCCTCGTACGGACAAAACGCGAGCTTGGTCGCGCTTATGGCGCGGATTCGGGCTCGGCGGAGCTCGGCCGGACGCTTGTGATAGGCGTTCGTGCTCGGATCGAGCACGAATTCGGCGGCGCGACGAGGATTCGGGGCGTCAGCCGACCATAAGGTCGACTCAGCTCGCGTTTTGGCGGGACGCGCGCCGCCGGCCACGGCAACTAGCCAGAACTTTACGTGAACGTGAAGTTTGTGGCAGGATTCCGGGATGACCGACGAGACACCCCTGCGCCGGATCCAGGACGTCGCCGATGAAGTTGGGCTGACGACCCGGGCGATCCGCTACTACGAGGAGATGGGCCTGCTCACCCCGGCGGCCCGCTCCGGTGGCAGCCACCGCCTGTATGACGAAACCGACATCGAGCGGCTGCGGGCGATTCGCGGCCTGCGCGATGACGCGGGCTTCTCGGTCGGCGACATCACCCGGCTGCTCGAGGACACCGACCACCTGGCCCGCTCGCGCGCCGCCTTCCACGACACCGAGAGCCCGGTCGAGCGGCTGCGGATCGCCCGGGACGGGCTGCAGCGCGTCGACCGCCAGCTGGAGCTCCTCGAGGACAAGATCGAGCGTCTTCGGACGATGCGCGCTGAGACCATCGGCCGCCGCGAACGGATCGCGGCCAAGATCCAGCAGCTCGAGTCCGAGCACCTCGGGGCGGTGCCGGCATGACCGCCGCCGCTCCGGCACGCCGCCGGCTCGTCGACCCCAATGCCTCGAGCTACCGCTGGTGGCTGCTGGTCGTCACCAGCCTCGGCGCGCTGCTCGCCTCGCTCACCTCGGGCACCCTGGTCATCGCCCTGCCCGACATCCTGCGCGACCTGCACACCGACCTGTTTGCCCTGCTGTGGATCGTCGTCGGCTACACCCTGGTCGTCACCGTCCTGGTGCTCAATGCCGGCCGGCTGGCCGACATGTTCGGGCGGACGAAGACCTACACCCTGGGGATGGCCGTGTTCACGGTCGCCTCGGCCTTCTGCGCGATCGCCCCGACGCCGTTGCTGCTGATCCTGGGCCGGGTGATCCAGGGCGTGGGCGGGGCGTTCATGTTCGCCAACTCGTCGGCCCTGGTCACCGACGCCTTCCCGCGCTCGGAGCTGGGCAAGGCCCTCGGCCTCAACGCGATGGTCGTCGGGGCCGGGCTGATCCTGGGCCCGGTCCTGGGTGGCTGGCTGACTGGCTTCGGCTGGCGCTTCGTGTTCTGGTTCAACGTCCCGCTGGGGCTGATCGGGATCGTCGCTGCCCTGCTCATCCTGGTCGAGAAGACCGCCGCCCAGCGCCAGATCTCGATCGACTGGCTCGGCTCGGGCCTGTACCTCGTCGCCCTGCTGGCGCTGATGACCTCGCTCGCCTTCGGCGGCCTGTACGGCTGGACGACGTGGTGGGTGATCGGCGGCTTCGTCCTCTTCCTGGTCATCATGCCCGTCTTCCTGTGGGTCGAGGCGCGGGCCCGGACCCCCATCCTGGACCTGACGCTCTTCCGCGACCGCCTCTTCCTGATGGGCAACCTGACCGGCCTGCTCAATGGCGTCGCCCGCAACAGCGTCCTGTTCCTGCTGGTCTTCTACCTCCAGGGCGTCAAGGGCGACGATCCGGTGACGGCCGGGATCGAGCTCGCGCCGCTCGCCCTGGGCCTGCTCGTCCTGTCGCCGATCAGCGGCGCCCTGGCCGACCGCTACGGCTCGCGCGAGCTGGCGACCCTGGGCATGCTGATCACCGCCGCCGGCCTGGCCGGCCTGCTGACCATCGGCGTCGACACGCCGTACTGGCAGCTGGCCCTCTGGCAGCTGATCATCGGCGCCGGCTCGGGCCTGTTCAACTCACCGAACACGAGCGCCGTGATGGGCGTGATCCCGCCGGCCAAGCGGGGCATCGGCGCCGGGATGCGGGCGATGCTGACCAACACGGGCTTCGTGATCAGCATTGCCCTGGCGATCGGGCTGATGACCAGCGCGATGGACCCCAAGGTCCTCGTGGCAGTCTTCTCGGGCACCCAGACAGGCACCGCCGGGATCGACCTCGGGCCGTTCATCAATGCCCTCCACATCGCCTTCGGCGCGGGCGTGATCGCGAGCATCATCGGGGCCGGGGTCTCGCTGATGCGCGGCGGCCACCGTTCGTGGCAGGAGGACCCGGCCGAAGCCCACGATGCCGCCGCCGACGGCCTGATCGTCGACGCGGAGTCGGGCGCCTCGATCTAGGCCGCCTCGGGCGAGCGCCGAGGCTGATCCGCCGGCTGCTAGCCCTCGACCCGCAGCGTCCGCTCGACGCCGTTCGCGCTGAGATCGATCAGGTAGCCGCGCAGGATCCCCATCGACGATTCGGACCCGGCGTTGACGCAGACCGTCTCCCCGATCTTGCGCTCGCCGCCCGATTCGTGGATGTGGCCGTGGGCGCCGAGGACCGGCTTGAAGCGCTCGATCGCCGCCCGAACGCCCGTCGAGCCCACCGGTCCCCGGAGCAGGTCGCCGGCACTCGCCGTCGGGCGCAGGTCGGGCGACAGCAACGGTGCCGTGTCGAGGCCCGAATCGTGGGGCGGGACGTGGGTCATCATCACCGTCTTGCGCGGGTCGCGGACGCCGCTCATCAGGCCCGACAGCCGGTCGAGGAACTCCTCCTCGGGCAGCTCGCGCGGGGTTGACCAGGGCGTCGGCGAGGACCAGCCCATGCTGACCAGCTGGTGCCAGGGCGTCAGGTCCACGACGCGCTCGTTCACGTCCTGGAGATAGGTCGACGCGGCGAGGACCGGGTCGATCTCGAAGTCGTCGTCGTTGCCGGGCATCACGTAGACCGGCACGCCGGAGCCCTCGAGGCGCTCCGCGGCGAGCTCGATCCATTCCTTGAGGCGGGCGTTGATCCGCTCGTGGAACGCCTGCTTGACCAGCGCTGGGTCGGCCTCCATCGCGGCCCGCTCGGCCTCGGTCACCCGGACCGCGTAGTAGCCGACGTCGGCGATCGAGCGCTCTAGGGCGAGCAGCTCGGCCTCGTCGCGGGCCTCCCGGTGCTGGCCCAGGACGGTCGCCTCCCAGACGTCGCCGCCACCGCCCTTGACCACCGCGATCAGGGCCTTGCCGGTCAGGTCGCCGGCGATCACCGCCGCGTCGACCTTGTAGACGTTGGTCTTCATCGCGTTCAGGAACTTGCGCCAGGTCCGCTCCGAGGCGTGGATATCGCTGCAGACGTAGAGGCGGAATGGTTTGGCCACGGCTTGGTCAGGCTCCCTGGTTGACGCTTGGATGGATTGGGCTCAAGGCGTGGATCGGCGGCCGGCGGGACCGCCAGGGACG
>DATGGC010000318.1:0-2640 GCA_035308745.1 Candidatus Limnocylindrales bacterium
GTCGGCACGTCGGCCCAGCGCAGGACCGCTTCGTAGGCCCGGACGTGCTCGTAGGCCGTCCAGATCCGTGACGCCGCGGTATCCCGGACGCGGTGGGGGAGGGTCGTCTCGACGGGCAGGATGTCGCGCCCCGGGCTCGACACGAAGTCGACGTAATCGTCCACAAATCGGCGATGGCCCTTCGAATCGAGCTCGGCGATCAGCTGGACGCGGGCCAGGTCGCGATCGCTCCGCCACGCGCCAAGGAGAGGCTCGAGCCCGCGCAGGTCGGGCCCGCCAATCGCCTGGCCGTAGGCTTCGGTCGCTTCGATCAGCACGTCGAGGTCACGCACGCCGCCGAGCAGCGCTGCGAGCTCGCGGAGGCGGCGCCTGAAGCTGCGCGTCCGGTCCGGCTGATAGGCGTCACCGAATACTCGCCAGGCAGCCCGCATCCGGCGGGTGGCAACCCGCATCCCGTGGAGCTCCTCCGGGTTCGAGCCATCCCGGGTGCCGGGTTCCCGAGCCAGCATCCGGGCCAGGTGGAAGCGCAGGACCTTGCGGCCCGCCTCGGCGTGGAGGTCCTCGGCGGTAACCCCCGGATTCTTGAGGGCCGGCAGGCGAGCTTCGGCCTCCTCGACCTCGGGCGCGCCGCGCTTCGGGCCACGGCGTGCCGGTTCGGGAGCCTCGGCCGGTTCGAGCGGATCGTCCGAGGCTCGCGGCAGGTCGAGGATCGGCAGGAGCTCGTCACCCTCATCGCCTTCATCGTCGATCTCGGCGCCGGCTTCGTCGTCCTCGGGTGCTTCGTCTTCGACGTCGGGGCCATGAGCCACTTGCTCGTTCACGACGGCGACCGGCTCGGGGGCGGCCGGCTCGGGCTCCGGTTCGGGCTCGGGCTCTGCCACGGGCTCGAGCTGCGGCTCGGGCTCCGGCCCCGGTTTGGGCTCCGGTTCGGGCTCGGGCTGAGCGACGGCAGTTGTGGGCTCGGGCTCGGCGGCCGGCTCGGTGGGTTTGGCCGGCGCTGCCGCGGCACGGACCGCGGTCGCCGCCGCGATCGCCCGGGCCAGCTTCGACTCGACCGTGGGCGACAGCCCCGGCCGGCCGTCGAGCAGGCCGAGCAGCGGTCCGAGGGCCGCCTCTGGGCCCCGGGTCAGCTCCGCCTCGAGCTCGGTGAAGCGATCGACGGTGTGGCCATCGACGACGATCCGGGCCTCATCCAGGCTCAGCTCGACCTGCGCCTCGGCCGTCGCGAAATCGCGCTTGCGGCGGTATTGGCGGATGGTCACCACCTCGTGCAGCGGCCGGTCCCCGATCAGCTGAAGCAGGCGATCGCGGGCCGCCGACGCGGGCCACGAGGCGGGCGGGCTGTCCGAGTCGGCCGGGCCCTCGAGCTCCTCGCGCCGGCGAACGGCGCCATCGACCGAGCCCGGCGACTTGACCGTGAGCGTGGTCGTGCCGTCCTCGGCCCGCAGCCGGACGCCGATCCGCTGCGCTTCGAGGACGCCATCAGACGTGTCGAGGTAGGTATCGGACTGTTCGGCGACGCGGACATCGCCGATCGGGCTGAACCCGCCCAGCAGCTCCGATGCCAGCAGCCGCTCGCCAATCGCCAGATCGGCGACCTGGTACTTGAGCTCGACTTCGATCGGACCTGGGGCGGTCACGCCCGGGGATCCAGCGAACCGCTGCCCAGCCCAGGCCGGCGCGGGTGGCTGACGACCGCCCCATAGATCAGGGTCCGTTCCTTCATCGCGGCGAAGGTATCGATCGTGCCCTCGGAGCCGTTCAGGTCTTCGGTCCGCCGCCAGACGGCGTCCTCGCCAAGCTGCCACGACCGCCGGTCATCGGCCAGCATCGTGGCGACGATCTCGCTGATCCGGGCCCGGGCCTCGGCATCCTCGACCGGCACGACAGCTTCGATCCGTCGATCGAGGTTGCGCTCCATCAGGTCCGCCGAGCCGATGTACCACTCGTCGGCGCCGCCATTGGCGAAGCCCCAGATCCGGGAGTGCTCGAGGAAGTCACCGACCACCGACCGGACGTGAATCCGCTCCGACACGCCGGGCAGGCCGGGCTGGAGCGAGCAGATCCCGCGGACGATCATCTCGACGTCGACCCCGGCGTTGCTGGCCCGGTACAAGGCGGCGATGCAGGCCGGATCGACGATCGCATTGATCTTGAGCACGATCCGCGCCGGCCGTCCGGCTTCGGCGTGGGCGATCTCGCGATCGATCATCTCGATCACCCGGGTGCGCATCCCGTGGGGTGCGACGATCAGCCGCCGGAAGGTCCGCTGCCGTGATAGCCCGGTCAGGACATTGAACAGGTCGGTTACGTCGGCGCCGATCTCGGGGCGACAGGTGAGCAGGCCGATATCGACGTACAGGCGGGCCGTCTTGGGGTTGTAGTTGCCGGTCCCGATGTGGACGTAGCGGCGGAGGAGCTTGCCTTCGCGCCGGACGACCAGGGCCACCTTGGAGTGCGTCTTCAGCCCGACCAGGCCGTACACGACATGGGCGCCGGCTCGCTCCAGCTTGCGCGCCCATTCGATGTTCTGCTCCTCGTCGAAGCGCGCCTTGATCTCGACCAGCACGACGACCTGCTTGCCTCGCTCGGCCGCCCGGATCAGGTCACGCACGATCGGCGAGTCGCCGGAGGTGCGGT
>DATGGC010000319.1:0-2698 GCA_035308745.1 Candidatus Limnocylindrales bacterium
AATTCGAAGAGATCTACGACGTCTACGCGATCCGCTGCCTGGTCGACGAGGTCAAGGACTGCTACGCGGCGCTGGGCATCGTCCATTCGCTATGGCGGCCGATCCCGGGCCAGTTCGACGACTACATCGCGATGCCCAAGAACAACCTCTACCAGAGCCTTCATACCGCCGTCCTGGCGATGGACGGCAAGCCCCTCGAGATCCAGATCCGGACCCACCAGATGCACCAGGTCTCGGAGGTCGGCATCGCCGCCCACTGGCGCTACAAGGAAGGCTCGAAGGTCGATCGCGAGTACGACGCCAAGCTCGCCTGGCTGCGCCAGCTCATGGACTGGCAGCGCGACGTGGCCGACGCGACCGAGTTCGTCGAGGGCATCAAGCTCGACATCTTCCAGGACCAGGTCTTCGTGTTCACGCCCAAGGGCGACGTCAAGGACCTGCCGGCCGGCTCGACGCCCCTCGACTTCGCCTACCGGATCCACACTGACGTCGGCCATCGCTGCATCGGGGCCAAGGTCAACAACCGCCTGGTCCCGCTCGACTACCGCCTCCACAACGGCGATATCGTCGAGATCGTGACGACGAAGAGCGCCCATGGCCCGTCGCGGGACTGGCTGAATGTCGTCCGGACGAGCCACGCCCGGGAGAAGATCCGGGCCTGGTTCAAGCGCCAGGAACGCGACGAGAACATCAGCCACGGCCGCGAGTCGCTGGAGCGCGAGCTGCGCCGGCTGGCCCGCAAGTCGATCCAGTCGGTCGGCCTCGATCGGATCGTCGAAGTGGCCAAGTCGTACAACCACGACAACCTCGACGACTTCTACGCCGCGATCGGCTACGGCGCGGTCGGCGCCCAGCAGGTCGTGATGCGCCTGGGCGTCGTCGACGACGCCGAGCTGGCCCTGCCGACCGTCGCCCCGGCCCAGCCCCAGCGAACCGGTGGCGTCCGGGTCAAGGGCGTCGGCGACCTGCTGATCCGCTTCGGCAAGTGCTGCCATCCGATCCCCGGCGACCCGATCGTCGGCTTCATCACCCGGGGCAAGGGCGTGACCGTCCACCTCCAGTCGTGCCCGACGGTGATGAACGAGCGCGAGGTCGGCCGGATGATCGAGGTCGAATGGGAGGCCGCCGCGACGCAGACCTACCCGATCGCGATCCGGGTCGAGGCCTACGACCGGACGGGCCTGCTCAACGACATCACCCAGGTCGTCGCCGAGCACAAGGTCAACATCCTGGCCGCCGCGGTCAAGGTCCTGCCGGACCACATCGCCATCGTCACGGCCACCCTCCAGGTCGCCACCGTCAGCCAGCTGGCCAAGGTGATGGGCCGGATCGAGGGCCTCAAGGACGTCATCTCGGTCCAGCGCGACCTGGGCTGACGGGCCGGCGCCTGTGCAGGCGCGGTTGGCCGCCCCGACCGTCGCACCAACGCCGCCGAGCGCTCGCTAGACTTCCGGCCATGCCCACCTTCCGCGCCCCGCGGGGCACGCGCGACCTGCTGCCCGAGGAACGGGCCGCCTTCCGCCGCCTCGAGACGATCGCGACCGACCTCGCCCGGCGCTACGGCTATCGCGAGATCGAGACCCCGATGTTCGAGGAGGCCGCGGTCTTCGAACGTGGGGTCGGTGCGGTGACGGACGTCGTCGAGAAGGAGCTCTTCCGGATCGCCCGGCGGACCGAGGAAGGCGACCAGTGGGCGCTCCGGCCCGAGCCGACGGCGGGCATCGTGCGGGCGTATGTCGAGCACGGGATGCAGACCTGGCCGCAGCCGGTGAAGCTGACGATGACCGGCCCGATGTTCCGCCACGACCGGCCCCAGGCCGGCCGCTACCGCCAGTTCTGGCAGTTCGATGTCGAGGCGATCGGCGATCCCGGCCCGGCGATCGATGCCGAGATCATCGAGCTCGGGCGGGCCTTCTACGAACGAGCCGGGCTGGCCGGGGTCCAGGTCCAGGTCAACTCGATCGGCGACGGCAACTGCCGCCCGGCGTATATCGAGGCGCTGATCGCCTACTTCGCGCCCCACGCCGGCGAGCTGCCGGCCCTCGAGCGCGAGCGCCTCCACAAGAACCCGTTGCGGCTGCTCGACTCGAAGGACCCGGCGATGGCCGAGCTGAACGCCGCGGCCCCGCGGATCACCGACCGGCTGTGCGGCCCGTGCGCCGAGCACTTTGCCGCCGTCCGCGAGCACCTCGAGGCCCTTGGCGTCGGCTACCGGATCGAGCCCGGGCTGGTGCGCGGCCTGGACTACTACACCCGGACCGCGTTCGAGTTCTACCTGCCCGGCCGCGAAGGCCAGCAGCAGGCGCTGGGCGGCGGCGGCCGCTATGACGGCCTGGTCGAGCTGCTCGGCGGCCGGCCGAGACCGGGGATCGGCTTCGGGCTCGGCCTCGACCGGGTAGTGCTCGCGCTGCAGGCCGCAGGCGGCAAGGCCGCCGAACCGGCGGGCGAGGCGGCCCCCCTGGCGGTCGTGGTCGGCGCGGATCCCACCGCGACGGCCATCCGGCTCAAGGTGGCCACCGACCTGCGCACCGCCGGGATCGCGGCCCGCGCCGACCTCGGCCGGCGCAAGCTGGGCAAGCAGGTCGAGGCCGCGGCCCGCGAGCGGGCTCACTTCGTGGTGATCATCGGCGACGAGCTGGCCGACGGCAACGTCCAGCTCAAGGACCTCGACGCGGGCTCGCAGCAGCTCGTCGCCCTC
>DATGGC010000320.1:0-3619 GCA_035308745.1 Candidatus Limnocylindrales bacterium
CGCCGAGGTGATGGTCGGCTCGATCAACTTCGAGCTGCTCGAGCCGCTCGAGGGCCCGAGCCTGTGGAAGGAGTTCATGGCCGAGCGCGGCGAGGGCATCGCCTCGATCGCGGTGATGTTCAAGGAGAAGGCGGAAGGCGACGCGGTCAAGGCCGCGTTCAAGGAGCGCCTCGGGATCGACGTCACGATGAAGGCCAACATCGGCGACCACATCGAGTACTACTACCTCGACACCCAGGAGCGCTTCGGCTGCCTGATCGAATCTGGCAGCGGTCACGCCATCGACTTCGTCAAGCCGGCCTATTCCTACCCGCGGCCCGAGACGCCGCCCTCGACCAAGCCGGCCGGGCTCGACTACCGGATCAGCCAGGTCTCGCTCGTGGTGCGCGATCTCGACAGCCGGATGCAGGCCTACCACGAGGCGTTCGGCTGGGGGCCCTGGAGAGTCTTCCAGTCCGACGGCGACGTGGTCATGCACGATTGCGAGTACCGGGGCAAGCCGGGCTACTTCAACGTGCGCTGGGCCGAGACCTTCGTGGGCGACATGAACTTCGAGCTGATCCAGCCGCTGGGCGGCGAGAGCCCGTTCCAGGACCATCTCGACCAGAAAGGCGAGGGCATCGGCTCGATCGCCGTGATGTTCAAGACCAAGGAGGAGTCCGACGCGGTCAAGGCCCAGTTCGCCGCGCTCGGCATCGGGGTCCTGGCCGTGGGCCACATCGGCGACCACATCGAGTGGTACTACCTCGACACCGAGCCGGCCTTCAAGTGCCTGATCGAGTCGGGCAGCGGGCATGCCATCGACTTCATGGAACCGATCAGCGTCTACCCCTGAGATGAACCCCATCCCCGATCGATTCGCCGGCCGGCGGGTCGTCGTCACCGGGGCGAGCAGCGGGATCGGCAAGGCCGCCGCCCTGCGCTTCGCGGCCGAAGGGGCCCGGGTGGCCCTGATCGCCCGGCGCCAGGCCGGCCTCGACGCGGTCGCCGCCGCGATCCGCTCGGACGGCGGGGAGTGCCTGGTGCTGCCCGCGGACTGCACGATCGAAGACCAGATCGGCAGCGTCCTCGAGTCGGCGGCTGGGGCCTGGGGCGGGCTGGACGTCATCGTCTCGAACGCCGCGGTCGAGCTGCCCGAGCAGGACGACCGGCTCGACCGGATCAGCCTCGAGGCCTGGAACCGGCTGATCACGACCAACCTCACCGGCCAGTTTCTGACCTGCAAGTACGGCCTGCGCCACCTCCAGGCGGCCGGCGGCGGGGCGATCGTGTGCCTCGGCTCGAACGTGGGCTACCTCGGGATGGCCTCCAACGAGCCGGCCTACAGCGCCAGCAAGGGCGGCATCTTCGCGATGATGCGGGTGATGGCCAACGATTTCGCCCGGCTCAACATCCGGGTCAACATGGTCATTCCCGGGTTCATCGACACGCCGATGAACGACTTCGTGATGCGCGACCCGGTCCAGCTCAAATATTGGAGCGACCAGGTCCCGATCGGCCGGGCGGGGACGGCCGAGGAGTGCGCTGCGGCGATCCTGTGGCTGGCTTCCGACGAGGCCTCGTACTGTGTCGGCACGGCGCTCGTGATCGACGGCGGTCAGTCGGCGATCTAGCGCCGGTGGCGAAATCGCTGGCGCGATTTGTCCGACAATCATGAACAATGGACGGGTGCTGCCAGCCGTGACCGGGGGATGACCAACCGATGAGCCAGAACGGGGCGCGGCCCCGGCGCGCCGACCGCCTCCGCCGGGATGTCGCCCTGATCCTCATCCGGACGGACGAGGGTGCGCCGCTGCCGCCCATCCGGCACCTGGCGACGCGCTTCGGATCGAGCGTCGGGGCGACCCAGATGGCGATCGCCCGGCTGGTCGAGGAAGGCACCGTCGAGATCGACAGCCGGCCCGGTCGCGGGGCGGTGCTCCTCCACAAGAACATCGGCGGGCTGTTCGCCGCGGTCCACCAGGGTCCCTTGCTGATCGCCCTGCCGCTGCCCTCGACCGAACGGATCAACGGGCTGGCGACCGCGATCAAGGCGTCCCTGACGGCCCGGGGCGTGGAGGCCTACATGGTCTTCATTCGCGGCTCCCGGCCGCGCATCGCGGCCCTGGCCCAGGAACGCTGCCACCTGGCCGTCCTGTCCCGCCTGGCGGCCTTCGAGCTGATCGGGCCGGCCTACGACATCCTGCTCACCTTGCCGCCGGGCAGCTACGTCCACGAGCACCGGGTCTTCTTCGTCGGCGACCAGCCGGTCTCGGGCCGCCGGATGCGGGTCGGAATCGACCCGTCATCGCGCGACTTCGAGCGCCTGACCGAGCTCGAGTTCGCCGACGTGGATGTCGAGCTGATCCCGCTCAACTACCTGCGCGCCGTGCGGGCGATGGAGGACGGCACGATCGATGCGGCGATCCTCGACACCGAGGATGCCCTGATGCATTTCCCGCCGGGCCTCGCCCACCGGGCCCTGTCGGCGCGGGTCCAGACCCACCTGGCGGGCGCCAACCTGGAGGCGGCATTCGTCGGGCGGGCGGGCAACGAGGTGATGCAGGAGATCGTGGCCAGCTGTCTCGTGCCGGCCGAGATCGTGCGGATCCAGCAGGACGTCATCGCCGGCCGCCGGCCGCCCGAGTACTGAGGAGCGACCCCATGGCGGTTGACCTGCTGATCAAGAGCGGCCGCCTGATCGATCCCGGCAGCGGCCGGGACGAGATCCTCGACGTGGCCATCTCGGGTGGCGCGATCGCGGAGATCGCCCGCGGCATTCCAGCGGCCGGCGGCGGTCGGGTGATCGACGCCAGCGGTGCCCTGGTGACGCCCGGCCTCATCGACAGCCACACCCACCTGTTCCGGGGCTCGGATTTCTTCGGGATCGACCCCGACAGCGTCGCCTGGCAGTCGGGGGTCACGACCTGGCTCGACGCCGGCTCGGCCGGCGCCTTCCGGATGCCAGCCTTTCGCGAGCAGGTGATCGAGCGCAGCGAAGTCACCGTCCGGGCCCTGATCAACATCTCGTACCTGGGCGTCGCGGGCATGAACTACGACGAGTACTGCAACCCGGCGACCTGCAATGTCGACCTCCTCGAGCGAGTTGTCGACGTCCACCGCGACGTGATCGTGGGAATCAAGACCCGGATGGGCAGCGATGGCGTGGGCTACCAGGGCACCTTGCCGCTGGTCAAGGCGGTCGAAGCCAGCCGGCGGACCGGCCTGCCGATCATGTGCCACATCAGCGGTTCACCGCCGTCGATCGACAATGTGCTCGGCAAGCTGCGGGCCGGCGACACCGTGACCCACGCGTTCACCGCAGCCGGCGAGCGCCTCATCGACAGCCGGCGGCGGATCAAGCCGTCGGTCCGCCGGGCCCGCGACAAGGGCGTCCGCTTCGACATCGGCCATGGGGCCGGCTCGTTCTCGTTCATCTCGGCCGAAGCCCTGACCGCCCAGGGATTCTGGCCCGATTCGATCTCGACCGACCTGCACCAGCTCAGCCTGCCCGGGCCGCGCCTGGTCGAGGACGGCGAACAGATCTCCCGCGTCCGGGGCGACGGTACGCCCCAGCTGACCCTGCTCACCGTGATGACCAAGCTCCTCTTCCTGGGGATGCCCCTGGCCGAGGTGATCC
>DATGGC010000321.1:0-2909 GCA_035308745.1 Candidatus Limnocylindrales bacterium
GCCCGACGTGATCGTGGCCCCCGTCGCCTCGGGCGCGATGTTCACCAAGATCGCGCGCGGCTTCGACGAGCTCGTCTCGATCGGGCTGGTCGAGCGCCGGACGGTCCGCTTCGTCGGCGGCCAGGCCGCCGGCTGTGGTCCGGTCGCCACAGCATTCGCCCAGGGCAGCTCAGAGATCGTGCCGGTCCGGACGCCGGACACGATCGTGCGCTCCCTCGCGATCGGCAACCCGGCCGACGGCCGGCATGCCGTCGAGCTCGCCCGTTCCAGCGGTGGCTCGGTCGAGGCGATCTCGGACGACGACACCGCCGAGGCGATCCGGCGATCCGCGCGGCTCGAGGGGATCTACCCCGAGACGGCCGGCGGGGTGACCCTGGCCGCCGCCGAGGCGGCCCGCCGGCGAGGCGTGATCCGGCCCGGCGACGAGGTCGTGGCCCTGATCACCGGCAATGGCCTCAAGACGCCCGACGCCTTCCGTCACGGGCTCGAGCCGCGGCCGGCCGAGCCGGGCGTGCCCGGCCTCGCCCCGCTGATCCCGCCCAGCTATCGTGCGTTCGAAGCCTGGCTCGAGCGATGAGCAGCGTCCGGATCCCGCCCGTCCTGCGCACGTCCACGGGTGGCCAGAAGGTCGTCGAGATCCCGGGCGAAACGGTCGGTGCCGTGCTGGCCAACCTGGTCGCCAGCCATCCCGGCCTGGGCGGCCAGATCTTCGGCGAGGCGGGCGACCTGAACCGGTTCATGAACGTGTTCCTCAACGACACCGACATCCGCCATCTCGAAGTCCTCGCGACGGCCGTCGGCGAGCGCGATTCGATCGTCCTCCTGCCGGCCATGGCCGGCGGCTAGCGCCAGCGCGACCGGTCGACGCCGGCAGCCTCTACGGCAGCGGGCGCCACGCGCGCCCGAGGATGAAGGCCAAACCGACGCACAGCACGCTGAAGCCGACGAATCCGAAGCCGATCTCGAGCACCTCGTGCTTGGTGATCGTGTTCGTTGGCAGGCCCTGGAAGACGCTCTCCAGCTGCTCGGCGCTCTCGGCCGGCTCGTAGGTTCCGCCGGTCAGGCTGGCGACGTCCTTGAGGGTCCCTTCATCGATCCCCCGCGGGAACGGCGTGTTCTGGTTGCCGAACCCGCCGCCACCGCCGCCGGGGAAGCCCTGGCCACCACCCGGTTCGCGGCCGATCAGGTTCGGGGCGCAGGTCGCGCTGAGCGCCCCGCCATCGGCGGTGCCGAAGCCGATCGTGTAGACCCGCAGGCCGCGGTCGGCCGCCTGCTGGGCGGCCGCCGAGGGCAGCGGTCCGGCATTGCTCGAGCCGTCGGTCAACAGGACGATGATCTCGGGCGCGTAGTCGCCCTTGGGCGGCGGCGCCGGCTCCGTGCCGGGCGACGTGTCCGAGGTGCTCTTGGGCACATTCGGGTCGATCTCGGCGATCGCATCGATCGCGGCCAGGATCCCGCTGCCGACCGCCGTCCGGCGCCCGGTCTGGAGGCTGTGCAGGGCGTCGAGCAGGAGCTGCCGGTCGGTCGTCGGCGCCTGGACGATCTCGGCGAACCCGGAGAACGCGACGATCCCGATCTGGGTCGATGAGCTCTGGCTCTGGATGAAATTGGCGGCCGCCGTTTCGGCCGCCTCGATCCGGCTGGGTGCGACGTCGGTCGAGCACATGCTGCCCGAGACGTCGATGGCCAGCACGATCGTCGCCTCGTTGGTCGGCACGCTGGCGATCACGACCGGCCGGGCGACGGCGATCGCCAGGCCGGCGAGGGCGACCGCGAACAGGGCGAAGGGCAGGTGGCGGCGGATGAACGACGAAGTCGGGAGCGCCTCGCGGATCAGGATCAGGCTCGAGTAGCGGACCGCCGCGGGCCGCCGACGGCGGCGGCCGAGGACGTACAGGGCGACCAGGATCGGGACGAGTGCCAGCAGGAGCAGGAAGCCCGGCCACAGGAACTGCATCAGGACCGCCCTCGGTTCATGGCAGGCGGCCCAGCCAGAGCAGCGAGCTCAGGGCGCCGAGCACGAGCAGGAGCGTCCCGCCGCCGGCAAGGATCGCGGTCACCTCGATCGTCTGGGGCTTGATCACCAGCCGGCTGCCGAGGTCGGCGTAGACCTTGGTCAGGCTCTGGGCGCTGTCCGCGCTGAAATACGTTCCGCCCGTGGCCTGGGCCACCTGCTGGAGGGCCGCGGCGTCGAGCTGGGTGTGGACCTTGAAGCCGCCGACGGTGAGGGTCGTGCCGGCATCCGTGCCGATCCCGACCGTGTCGATCCGCACCCCGCGGTTGGCGGCCGCCTGGGCGGCCGTCGCGGGATCGGGCGGCTGGGTGTTCTCGCCGTCGGTCAGCAGGATGATCAGGGCCGAGCTGTCGGATCCGGGCGGCACGGGCGCCGGACTGACCGAGGGCGCCGGGCTGCGGCTGCTGTAGTAATCGGTCGGGGGCGGGTTCTCGGCCGTCTCGATCGCGCTCAGCGAGGCCAGGACCCCCTGGCCCAGCGACGTGCCCCGCTCCGGCTGCAGCCGGCTGATCGCCGACAGGATCGCGCCCTGGTCATCGGTCGGCGCCTGGACCGACAGGCCGGCGTCGCTGAAGGCCACCAGGCCGATGACGACACCGGCCGGCTGGTTCTGGACGAAGGTCGTGGCTGCGGCCTTGGCGGCTTCCATCCGGCTCGGCTTGAGGTCGTCGGCAGCCATGCTGTCCGAGACGTCGAAGGCCAGGATGATGGTGCCCTCGGAATGGGGCAGGTCGACGCTCGCCTGGGGCCGGGCCAGGGCGACGAGGAGGACCGCCAGCCCGAGCACGAAGAGGATCCCGGGGATGCTCGCCCGGCGGCGTCCCGGGCGACGGGCCGGCGCCGACCCCGGGGCGCCGCCCGAACCTGCGCCGAGTCCCAGGCCGACGCTGGTCAT
>DATGGC010000322.1:0-3339 GCA_035308745.1 Candidatus Limnocylindrales bacterium
GCAGTTCAACGGCGGCCTGACGCCCGACGGCATCCCCCTGCCGCCGTTGTCGCACGAGCTCCTGGCGGATGGCTCGGTCGATCCCAACGGACAGTTCTTCATCCTGGGCACTGACCGCCTCGGCCGCGACACGCTCATCCGGCTCGCCTACGGGGCCCGCGTCTCGATCGTGGTCGGCTTCGGAGCGACCGCCGTCGCCCTGCTCATCGGGGTGCCCCTGGGACTGGCCGCGGGCTACTTCGGGGGCAAGATCGATGCGCTCGCCTCGCGGGCGACCGAGACCGCGATGGCGATGCCCTCGTTGCTCTTCGCCATCGGGCTGGCGGCCGTGCTGGGACCGAGCCTGCCGGTCGTGATCGTCGTCCTGGCCCTCTTCTCCTGGTATTACCCAGCGCGAATCGTGCGGTCTTCGGTGCTCAGCCTGCGCGGCGAGGCGTTCGTGGAGGCGGCCATCGCCGCCGGCGCCGCCGACGCGCGGGTGATCTGGCGCCACCTGCTGCCGCAGCTCGCCGCGCCGCTCATCGTCTACGCGACGAGCGTTGTGGCGGTCAACGTCCTGGCCGAATCCGGCCTGTCGTACCTGGGTCTCAGCGTTCCACCGCCATCGCCCACCTGGGGCCAGATGCTGGCCGATGGCGTCACCACGGGCCTGTATCGGATCGAACCGTGGGTCGCGATCATTCCGGGCCTGGCGCTGGTCATCACGACCCTCTCGCTCAACCTGCTCGCCGACTCGTTCAGGGAAGCGATCGTGCCCGGAGGTCGTGGGTGATCGCGTTCGTCGGCCGGCGAATCGCGGCGATGGTCATCCAGGTGATCGTGGTCACCCTGATTGCCTACGTGCTCTTCTTCGTCGTGTCCTCGGCCACCGGCGCGACACCCGAGCAACGGATTGCCGGCAAGGGTGCGACGCCCGAGCAAGTGGCCCAGGTCGCCAAGATCCTGGGCACCGACAAGCCGATCTACGAGCAGTACCTCATCTTCCTGGCCGGCGCTGTCCACGGCGACTTCGGCTACTCCTTCGCCTACCGCGAGCCGGTCTCCGAGCTGCTCCTGCCGGCCGCCGTCGTGACCGCCTCGCTCGTGGCGGTCGCGGCCGTGCTGTGGACCCTGCTGGCGGTTCCCATCGGGATCATCGGAGCGTTGCGCGTCGGCAGCCGGATCGACCGGATCCTGACCGCGCTGACCCAGGTCGGCATCTCGGCACCCGTGTTCTGGGTCGGGCCGATGCTCGTCTACTTCCTCGCATTCCTGCCCAGCCAGGGGTACCTGTTCGGGGTCAACGTGGGGCGTCCGGTGACCGTCTTCCCGCTGGAGGGCTACACCGCCTTCACCAGCTCACCCCTGGATTGGCTGCGCCACCTGCTGCTGCCGGCGCTGGCCCTGGCGATCGGCTTTGCCGCCCTCTACGCGCGCTTCATCCGGGCCCTGATCCGGGAGCAGCTCGGCCAGGACTACGTCCTCGTGGCGCGGTCCAAGGGCCTGTCCATGGCTCGGGTGATCCGGTCCCACATCGGCCTGGTCGTGCTTCCGTCGGTGGTGGTCCTGCTCGGGCTCGATATCGGCGCGACGCTGGGCGGCGCCCTCTTTGCCGAGGTCACCTTCGGCCTGCCCGGGCTCGGGTTCCTGGCGGTCAACTCGATCAAGACATTGGACTACCCGATGACCGTCGGCGCCATCACCCTGGCGGCCCTCATGGCCGTGCTGGCCAACACCGTCGCAGACATCGCGCAAGCAGCACTCGATCCACGAGTGCGGCGCTCACGGACGTAGCTTCCGCCTCGCGCAGCGAGCGGAGCGAAAGGAGGACAGGCGGATGGATTCACTGACCGGGGGGTTGGCGCCGACGCGTGCCAGGAGATTCGTCGCAATGGCGGCGAGCGCACTCCTGATCGCGGGTTGTGCCTCGAGTGCCACGACGGCACCGCAAGGCAGTGCGGGGGCGTCGAGCGGGACAGGCCCCTCGGGCAGCAGTGCCGCGTCGGGTGCGCCCGTCCTGCAGCCGGGCGATGCCCGCAATCCCGCCGCGCCAGGGGGCGAGGTCACTGTCGGGCTCAATCCCGGCGGAATTGACCACCTCGATCCGGCCCTGTGGTACTTCCAGACCACCTGGGAGATCGGCTACGCCACCTGTACCACCCTCGTCACCTATCCCGACAAGGCCGACACGACCGGCGAAAACATCGTCGCCGGACTGGCCGACATGCCCCAGGTCTCGTCCGACGGATCGACCTACACCTTCACCCTGCGATCGGGCCTGAAGTTCCCCAACGGCGCCCCGATCACCGGAGCCGACGTCGTCTACACCTTCGAGCGCCTGCTGTCGCCGAAGATGGCGTCGCCGGGAGCGCCGTTCTATACCTCGATCGTCGGCGCATCGGACTACATGGCCGGCACCGCCACGTCGATCTCGGGCATCAGCGCCAACGGCAATGCCGTCACCTTCAAGCTGACCAATCCGCCGGCCTCATTCCTGTCGCGGATGACGATGCCGTTCACCTGCGTCGTTCCGTCGGGCACGCCCATGCAGCCCATCGAGGATGGGACCATCCTTGGGACGGGACCCTACGTCGTCCAGTCGTACACCCCCCAGCGAGAGCTCGTTCTCGTGCGCAATCCGAACTACAACGCAGCGGTCCTGGGGGCCCGCGGCGTCGTGGACAAGATCACGATCAATACCACGGTTGACCCGACCCAGGCAGCCTTGCTCACGAAGTCGGGCCAGATCGTGACGAGCATGGACCTGATCGCTTCGGCCGATGCGGGGCAGGCGCTCAACGACCCGACCCTCAAGGGCCGCGTCTTCGCCGACCCGGTCGCCAACATCACCCACTTCTGGATGAACACCCAGGTCGCCCCACTCGACAACGTGAACATCCGGCAGGCCATCAACTACGCCATCAATCGGACGGCGATCCAGCGCATCCTCGGGGGTCCGGGACAGGTCGCGGTCACCGACCAGATCCTGCCGCCCACGATGCCCGGCTGGGCACCGGCCGACCTCTTCCCGGCAGGCGGCGATCCAGACAAGGCCAAGGCCCTGATCGCTTCTTCGGGCGTTACCGGTCCGATTGAATTCACGGTCCACACCAGTGGCGATCAGGCCGGCCAATCCGACATCGCCCAGGCCATCCAGGAAGAGCTCAAGGCCGTCGGCATCACGATGGACATCGACCTGAAGGACAGCGCCACCGACTACGCCTTCACCACGACCGTGGCCAACAAGGCCCAGGCCGGCATCGATACCTGGTCGCAGGACTATCCCAATCCGGATGACTTCATCGGCGTGCTCCTCGACGGCGATCGAATCGCGCCGACCCTCAACCAGAACAGGTCCAT
>DATGGC010000323.1:0-1721 GCA_035308745.1 Candidatus Limnocylindrales bacterium
CCAACAAGCCCGTCTTGTTCTACGGGCTTGAGGCCATCCGAGACGCGGGCATCGCCGAGGTCGGGCTGGTCGTGGGCGATACCGCGCCGGCGATCCAGGCCGCCGTAGGGGACGGGTCCGCGTTCGGTCTCAGTGCCACCTACATCCGGCAGGAGGCTCCGCTCGGCCTGGCCCACGCGGTCCTGGTGTCCAGGGACTTTCTGGGTGACGACGATTTCGTCATGTACCTGGGCGACAACTTCATCGTCGGCGGCATCACCCCGCTGGTGGAGGAGTTCCGTGCCAAGCACCCGGATGCGCAGATCATGCTCACGCCGGTTCCTGATCCACGCCAGTTCGGCGTCGCCGAACTTGACGAGGCCGGCCAGGTGATCGGCCTGGAGGAGAAGCCGCAGCACCCCAAGAGCGACCTGGCGCTGGTGGGGGTGTACATCTTCAGCCCCTCCGTCCACGAGGCGGTCCGCGACCTCAAGCCATCGCGGCGCGGGGAACTGGAGATCACCGAGGCGATCCAGTGGCTGATCGATCACGGCCATACCGTGCGCTCCTCGATCATCACCGGGTACTGGAAAGACACCGGGAACGTGGCCGACATGCTCGAGGTCAACCGGATGGTGCTGGAGACGGTCGAGTCGCGGTGCCATGGCACCCTAGACCCCGGCTGCGAGATCATCGGCCGGGTCGTCATCGAAGACGACGCCGAGGTCAGCGGGTCTCGCATCGTGGGACCGGTGATCATCGGAGCACGGAGCCGGGTAACCGGCTCATACGTCGGTCCGTTCACGTCCGTCGCCGAGGACTGTTCCATCGACGACAGCGAGATCGAGTACTCCATCCTGTTGCCTCGCGCGTCAATACGAGGGGTCCGGCGGATCGAGGCCTCCATCATCGGCCACGACGTGGAAGTGACTCCGGCGCCTCGGGTGCCCAAGGCGCACCGGCTCGTTCTCGGCGATCACAGCAAGGTCCAGATAAGTTCATGAGAATCCTGGTAACTGGCGGAGCAGGCTTCATCGGCTCGCACTACGTGCGCACGCTCCTGACCGGCGGTTACCCAGGTTTTGAGGATGCCAGTGTCACCGTGCTGGACAAGCTGACCTACGCGGGGAACCTGGCCAACCTGCAACCGGTATCCGATAGCCCGCGGTACCGCTTCGTACCCGGCGACATCTGCGACGCCTCGCTGCTCAGGTCCGTCCTCCCCGGCCATCACGCCGTGATCAACTTTGCCGCCGAGACGCACGTGGACAGATCGATCGCCGGAGCAGCCGAGTTTGTCACCACCAACGTGGTCGGCGTCCAGGTCCTGCTTCAGTCCTGCCTGGAGGCCGCCATCCCCCGGGTGGTCCAGGTATCCACCGATGAGGTCTACGGCAGCGTGGCCTCAGGTTCGTGGACCGAGGATTCGACGCTGGCCCCGAATTCTCCCTATTCGGCGGCCAAAGCCGGGGGCGACCTTATGTCCCGGGCTTACGCTCAGACTCACGGACTTAACGTAAGTATCACGCGCTGCTGCAACAACTACGGTCCCTACCAGTACCCAGAGAAGGTCATCCCGCTCTTCGTCACAAATCTCCTTGAGGGTCAGCGAGTTCCGCTCTATGGCGACGGCGGAAATGTCCGGGGCTGGATACATGTGGACGATCACTGTCGCGGCATCCAGCTGGTGCTCGAGCGCGGTGAGCGCGGCCGTGTTTACCACATCAATGGCGATGCCGAAC
>DATGGC010000324.1:0-4830 GCA_035308745.1 Candidatus Limnocylindrales bacterium
CGAGACGATCGAGGACGTCTATGAGCCGTACCTGCTCCGGCTCGGGTTCATGGACCGCACGCCGCAGGGCCGGATCCTGACCGACGGTGGCCGGGCCCACCTGCGCAAGCACGGCTACGAGGTCCCGCCGCCGCGTCGGCCCGAGCAGGACATGCCTGCCCTGTGGGACAACGCCGCCCTCGAGCCGGAGCCGGCCGGCGGCCTGGACGACGAGGGCGCGCCGTGACGGGCGGTGCCTCGCCGGCAGCGTTCACGACCCTCGTCCCGCCGCCGCCCGACGGCTCGACCCGGGCTCGCCTCGGCCGGCTACAGGTGACACACGGTGTGATCGACACGCCCCAGTTCATGCCCGTTGGCACGAACGCGACGGTCAAGGCCCTCGACCCGGCCGAGATCGCCGAGGTCGGCGCGACGATCATCCTGGCCAACACGTACCACCTCTACCTGCGCCCCGGCCACGAACGGATCGAGCGGCTGGGCGGGCTCCACCGGTTCATGGCCTGGGACAAGCCGATCCTGACCGACAGTGGCGGCTTCCAGGTCGTCTCCCTGAGCGACCTGCGGGCCGTGGACGACGACGGGGTGACATTCCGGAGCCACCTGGACGGCTCGGTCCATCGCTTCACGCCCGAACACTCGATCGCGGTCCAGGAGGCGCTCGGCTCGGATATCGCCGTCGCCTTCGATCAGCCCGTGCCACCCGGCGCCTCGTCGCGCGAGGTCGTGGCCGATGCCACGGCCCGGACGCACCGCTGGGCCGAGCGCTCGCTGGCCGCCCACCATCGGCCCGACCAGGCGATCTTCGGCATCGTCCAGGGCGGCCTCGAGCCCGACCTGCGAGCGGCGTCGACCGAGTTCATCGCCGGCCTGGACTTCGACGGGATCTGCTTCGGCGGCCTGGCCGGCGACGAGACACCCGAGCAGCGCGAGGCGGTGCTCGATCTCGCCGTCCCGATCCTCGACGGCGACCCGCGGGTTCGCTACCTGATGGGCCTCGGCTCGCCCGCCGACCTGCTCGAGGCCGTCCACCGGGGGATCGACCTGTTCGATTCGGTGCTGCCCGCACGCGTTGCCCGGACCGGCCAGGTGTGGGTCCCCGGCGGCCGGCTCAACCTGCGCAATACCCGCTTCCAGGACGATCCCGGACCGATCCAGGACGGCTGCCCCTGTCTCGCCTGCCGGACCTTCTCACGGGCCTACATCGCCCATCTGTTCCGGGCCAAGGAGCTCCTCGCCTACCGGCTCGCAACTTGTCACAACCTGACCTTCACCCTAGACTTCATGAGCAGGATCCGGGCCGAATTGGCCGCCGGCACCTTCCCATTGAGTCTCGCCAGTCTCCGTGCGCATGCGGGCCGGATGAGCGTCGACGAAGTGGAGGTGCAGTCGGCGTGAAGCCTCGCTGCGTAGCCTTCCATCACGTCGCGGAGGAACCTCAATGGGGTCTCACGACCGGCCTGGCAAAGAGGCCAAGAAGAAGCCCAAGGACAAGGGTGCAGCCAAGTTGCAGCCCCTCATGGATGCCCCGCAGCAGGCGGAGCTCATCCGGAAGGACCGCAAGCCCCGGCATACCTCAAGCGAGTCAGACGAGAGCTGATCGAACGGACGGCCGCCGCCGAGCGCCGCTCCGTCGACGAATGACGACAGGAGCGTGACAGGAATGGCGACCATCAGCGAGCGAAGCCTGGACGAGCGCAACGGATCGGAGCGGCCCGTCCTGGATCGCGCCACCGCCGAGCGAACCAAGGCCGTCGACGCGGCCATCCTCGCAATCGAGAAGCAGTTCGGCCGCGGGTCGATCATGAAGCTCGGGTCGTCCGATCGGCAGGCGGTCGACTTCATCCCGACCGGCTCGATCGCCCTCGACCTGGCCCTCGGCGTGGGTGGCATCCCGCGCGGCCGGATCAGCGAGATCTTCGGGCCGGAGTCGTCGGGCAAGACCACCGTCTGCCAGCACATCATCGCCGAGGCCCAGCGCAGGGGCGGGGTGGCCGCGTTCATCGACGTCGAGCACGCCCTCGATCCGACCTACGCCCAGGCCTGCGGCGTGAACGTCGACGAGCTCCTCGTCAGCCAGCCCGACACCGGCGAGCAGGCGCTGGAGATCACCGAGACCCTGATCCGCTCGGGCGGGATCGACGTCGTGGTCCTCGACTCCGTGGCGGCCCTCGTGCCCCGCGCCGAGATCGAAGGCGAGATGGGCGACTCCTTCGTGGGCATCCAGGCGCGGCTGATGAGCCAGGCCCTGCGCAAGCTGACCGGCGCGGTCAGCCGCTCCAACACGGCCCTCGTCTTCACCAACCAGCTGCGCGAGAAGATCGGAGTGATGTTCGGCAATCCGGAGACCACCCCCGGCGGCCGGGCCCTGAAGTTCTACGCCAGCGTCCGGCTCGACATCCGGCGGATCGAGACGATCAAGACCGGAACCGAGTCGGTCGGCAACCGGGTTCGGGTCAAGGTCGTCAAGAACAAGGTCGCCGCGCCGTTCCGGGTTGCCGAGTTCGACGTGATGTACGGCGAAGGGATCAGCAAGGAAGGCGGCCTGCTCGACGTCGGCGTGGCGATGGACGTCGTGACCAAGACCGGCGCCTGGTTCACGTTCGGGGATACCCGCCTGGGCCAGGGTCGCGAGGCGTCGAAGGACTTCCTGCGCACGAACGGCCCGATCGGCGAGGAGATCGAGCGCCGGATCCGGACCAAGATCAACGAGGTCCCGGTCCCGGTCGAAGGGATCGTCGAAGCCGAGTAGGCGGGCCGTGCCAAGCGGCGACGGGTCGAACCCGGGCCGCCGGCCCGGCGGCTACCAGCGCCGGGAGTCGCTCGCCGATGCCCGGGCGCGGCGGGCAGCGGTGGATGACCCCGAGGTCGTCCTGGCCGCGGGCTTGCGCTTCCTCGAGGCCCGATCGCGGTCCGTCGAGGAGGTTCGCCGCCGCCTGGCCGACGCCGGCTATCGGCCGGACCTCGTCGCGGCCACGCTCGATCGCCTCGCCGCAATCGGGCTGCTGGACGACGAGCTCTTCGCTCGGGGCTGGATCGAGTCCCGGGACCGGGCCCGGCCGCGGGGCGAGACCGCGCTCCGCCGCGAGCTCAGCCAGCGCGGCGTCGGCCGGACCGAGATCAGTGCGGCCCTCGACGAGCGACGCGACCAGGCCGAGGAACGCTCGCGGGCTGGGCTCGAATCCGGTGACGACGGCGAGTACCCGGCCTCGCCCGACGAAGCCGCCGCGCGCCGGCTGATCGAGCGCCGCCAGCGCGACCTGGACCGGATCGACGATCCCCGCAAGCGGCGCGAGCGGGCGTATGCGCTGCTCGCCCGAAATGGCTTCGATCCGGAGGTCTGTCGCACGGTCGCCGCCTCGGTTGCGCCGCCAGCGGGTCGGCCGTAGGCTAGCGCCAGACACCGAACGCGTCGCGAATCCGGGGAGGAGCGCGGCGCTGGCCCACCGCCCCGACGTGGTCTGAGCGCGCGATTCGCTGCCGCGTCGTCAAGTTGATCACAGACCTCCGACCGGTCTTCCGGTTGGGCGGGAGGAAGAGCAGATGGATCCCGTCTTCGTGGCGGTGGTCGCGATTGCGGCGACTGTCGTCGGCGTTGTCCTTGGATTCGTGGTGCGCAGCACCTTCGCCAGCCGGGCGATGAAGGAGGCCGACGAGAAGGCCGCCTTGATCATCGAGAAGGCCCGCAGCCAGCAGAAGGACCTGATCCTCGAGGCGAAAGAGGAGAAGATCCGGCTCCAGCGCGAGGCCGAAGACGAGGCCCGCGCCAAGCGCAATGAGCTGTCCAACCTGGAGCGCCGCGTCCTCCAGCGTGACGAGCAGCTCGACCAGCGGGCGGACATGCTCGAGGGTCGCGATCGGAAGCTGATCGACCGCGAACGCGAGCTCGACCGGGCCCGCGAGGAGCTGACCAAGGCCCACCAGGAGCAGGTCGTCGCCCTCGAGCGGGTGAGTGGCCTGTCCGCCGAGGATGCCAAGGGGATCCTCCTGGAGGCCGTCCGCGAAGAGGCCGAGCACGACGCCGTGAAGCTCGCCAAGTCGATCGAGCGGCGGGCCCGCGAGGAGGCCCAGGAGCGGGCCCGCGAGGTCGTCGTCACGGCCATCCAGCGGGTCGCCGCGGATCACACCGCCGAGCACACGGTCACCGTCCTGCACCTGCCCAGCGACGAGATGAAAGGCCGGATCATCGGCCGCGAGGGGCGCAACATCCGGGCGCTCGAGCAGGCGACCGGCGTCGACCTGATCATCGACGACACGCCCGAGACCGTCGTCGTCTCGGGCTTCGACCCGGTCCGCCGCGAGGTCGCCCGGCTGGCGATCACCAAGCTGATCGCCGACGGCCGGATCCACCCCGGCCGGATCGAGGAAGTCGTGGCCAAGGCCCGGGCCGAGGTCGACCTGGTCATGCGCCAGGCCGGCGAGCAGGCGGCCTACGACGCCGGCGTGCCCGGCCTGCCGCCCGAGATCATCAAGCTCCTGGGCCGGCTCAAGTACCGGACCAGCTACGGCCAGAACGTGCTCAACCACGTGGTCGAGACCAGCCGCCTCGCGGCAGTCATCGCGGCCGAGGTCGGGGCGGATATCCAGATCGCCAAGATGGGCGGCCTGCTCCACGACATCGGCAAGGCCGTCGACCACGAGGTCGAGGGGCCCCACGCCGCGATCGGCGCCGCGATCGCCCAGCGCCACAACCTGCCGATGAAGGTCGTGAACGGGATCGCCGCCCACCACCAGGAAGTCGAGTACGCCTGCGTCGAGTCGCCCATCGTCCAGATCGCCGACGCGATCAGCGCCTCCCGGCCGGGTGCCCGGGGCGAGTCGATGGACACCTAC
>DATGGC010000325.1:0-2382 GCA_035308745.1 Candidatus Limnocylindrales bacterium
GCGCTGGGACCTTGCGCTGGCAGCGACTGTTGACAGATTCCACCGGGAGCCACGTTATGGTCGGTGGGTCAGGCACTAGCGCCGATCTAGGGGGTTCAGCGCCCTGGCTTGTGCGTGGCGCGGTGTTGGAATCGCTCGGTCGCCTCGATTCGAGGGCCAATCCCGACCGTAAGGCGGCTGTGGGTGGAATCTGTCAAGAACCCGGTCCGGCGTGGCGGCAATGCGCGCTCAGCCGAAGCCGAGACCGAGGCAGGGACCGCGCAAGACGTCACCGAACCCTGACGCCCGGGACTAGCTGGCGGCGCCGATCGAGCTGGCTTCGCTGGGCGGCAGCGGGGCTTCGCCGGTCAGCTGGCGCAGGCGATTGATCCGGGCGACCAGCGGCGGATGGGTCGAGAAGAGCCCGCTCTCGCTCGCCCCGAGCTTCATCAGCGGATTGTGGAAGTAGAGGTGCTGGGTGGCCGGATTGGCCTCCTTCATCACCGTGGTGTCGCCCGCCAGCTTGGCCAGGGCACTCTCGAGGCCGTGCGGGTTGCGGGTCAGCTCGACCGACGACGCGTCGGCCAGGTATTCGCGTTGGCGGCTCACCGCGAGCTGGACGAGGCGGGTGAAGATCGGGGCCAGGATCGCCAGGATGATCGCGATCACGAAGACGATCAGCTGGAGCGCCCCTCCCCCGCCGTTGTCGTTGTTGTTCGAGCGCCGGCCGCCGCCAAACCAGAACGTGTAGCGCAGGAAGAAGCTGGACAGCAGGGCGACCCCGCCGACCAGGACGCCGACCAGGAGCGAGAACCGGATGTCGAAGTTCCGGACGTGGGACAGCTCGTGGCCGAGCACCCCCTGGAGCTCCTCGCGATTCATCACGTTGAGCAGCCCCGTGGTGATCGCCACCGACGAGTGCTGCGGATCGCGGCCCGTCGCGAAGGCGTTCATCGCGTTGTCCTGGATGATGTAGACAGCCGGCATCGGGATCCCCGCGGCGATCGTCAGCTCGCGGATCACGTTGTAGAGCTGCGGCGCCTGCTCTTCCGAGACCGGCTTGGCCGAGGATGCCGCCAGGACGAGCTTGTCGCCCACGAAGTACGAGCCGATCGCGCTCAGACCGCCGACCACGACCGCGATCACGATCGCGGCAATGGCTCCCGCCCGGCTGCCGGTCAGGGCGTAGCCGATCGCCCCACCCAGGACGCCCAGGAAGAGGCACACGAGCAGGACGAGCAGGATGCTGTTCCGCCGGTTGGCGGACTGCTCGCTGTAGAAGGTGGTGCTGGCGGCCATGACGACCTGGTTCGCGGGCGGAGCCCTGGGCTGGGCCTAGCCGAGATTGACCTGGGGAACCGCCTGCGCCTCGGGCTCGGCCTCGAAGAACTCGCGCTTGGTGAAGCCCAGCGGGCCGGCCAGCAGCGCAGCCGGGAACGTGGCGATCCCGGTGTTGAAGTCGAGGACCGTGGCGTTGTAGTGCTGGCGGGCGAAGCCGATCTGGTTCTCGGTCGTGGTCAGCTGCTCCTGGAGGCTCAGGACGTTCTCGTTGGCCTCGAGGGTCGGGTAGTTCTCGACCACCGCGAACAGCGAGCGCAGGGTCCCGGTCAGGGCGTTCTCGGCCTGGGCCTGGGCGGCTGGGCCCTGGGCTCCGGCGGCCACGGCGTTGGCCCGGGCATCGGTGACCTTGGTCAGGACGTCCTTCTCGAAGTCCATGTAGCCCTTGACCGCGTTGACCAGGTTCGGGATCAGGTCCCAGCGACGCTTGAGCTGGACGGAGATCTGCGAAAACGCCTCATCGACGCGCAACCGGCGCTGGACCAGGCCGTTGTAGGTCAGGATGATGAATCCGACCACGACCACGATGACGACGATCAGGATGATCAGGGTTGCGCTCATGAGACTCCTCAATCGTGCGGGCCGGGGAACGGCAACCGCATTCGCCTTGAGTCTAGCAGCGCCTGCCAACTGCACCGTACGTTCGAGCGCGGCGACGGCAGGACGTTCGGGCGGGCAAACGTCCGGAGCTCGTCCACGCTACATTCACGACGTTATTCATCGCCGGACGGCATTTAGCTCGACCGGCGACCTGTGAGCGGAGGTTTTTGCGTGGCTTCACCAAAGCGATTCGTGCTCGGCGGCGTGCTCGCCGTGGCCATCCTGACCCTGGCCGCCTGCAGCAGCTCGGCAACCACGGCACCCGGCGCCACCGTCGCGCCCGGCGGCGGTGGCAGCAACCCGGGCAGCAGCACCACCGACGGGCTGGGTGGCCTCGGCGGCCTCCTGCCCTCGGGTCTGCTGGGCGGTAGCGGCAGCGCGTCGATCGACGCCAGCACGATCCTGACCGCCGATGTCGCGGCCCAGATCCTGGGCGGCACGCCGACCCTCCAGCCGGGCAGCATG
>DATGGC010000326.1:0-2579 GCA_035308745.1 Candidatus Limnocylindrales bacterium
CATGGCCAAGGCCAAGGAGGTCTCGACGGCGATGACCAACATCACCAACCTGCTGGGCGCCCCGGCCTACAAGTGGATGTTCATGCGCGGGGCGAGCTTCGGCTTCTACCAGTACCGGAACGAGCCCTGGCACTGGGAGTACAACCCGGCCGGCTTCCGGGAGACGTTCTGGGCCGAGATGCCCACCCTCCAGCCCGCACCCGAGACGGACGAGTCCAAGTCGTCGCGCAAGAAGAAGGCCACGTCCTGATCGCGGTTTGCCGACGGCCCGAGCGGCGCTCGAGCGCCATACACTGCGGTCATGAGTGACGAACCGGCAGCACCGGCGACGAAGGGCGTCGCGGTCAAGCTCCTGGCCGCGGTCGACCTGGGCCCCGAGATCGAGGGCATGGAGGGGCGCCAGCTGCGAACGCGGCTGTTCACCTTCGAGCCTGGGGCCGTCTTCGGGCCGATCCACGACCACAAGGGCCGGCCTGGGACCGTGTACGTCCTGGAGGGCACGATCACCGACCATCGCGATGGGGTCGCGACGGAGTACGGGCCGGGCGCGGGCTGGCCCGAGGACCGGAATACGACCCACTTGCTCGAGAATCGGGGCGCCATTCGGGCAGTGGAGATCTCGGTCGACATCGTGAGCCGGGCATGAACGTCAAGTTCGGGGCCTTGTGCTGGAACCAGTACAGCACCTGGCCCGAGCTCCTTGCGGCGGGCCAGCGTGCCGACCGGCTCGGCTACGACTCGCTCTGGACGTGGGACCACCTCTACCCGATCGTCGGCTCGCCCGACGGGCCGATCTTCGAGGGCTGGCTGACCCTCACCGCCTGGGCCGGGGTGACCAGCCGGGTCAGCCTCGGCCTGATGGTCGGTGCCAATACGTTCCGTGAGCCGACCCTGACCGCCAAGCTGGCGACCACCCTCGACCACATCAGCGGCGGGCGGGCGGTCCTGGGCATCGGCGCCGCGTGGTTCGAGACCGAGCACACGGCCTATGGCCTGCGCTACGGCGACGGCCCGCCCGAGCGGCTGCGCTGGTTGGGCGAGGCGCTGCCGGTCATGCGCGGGATGCTCGACGGGACCGGGCCGACGGCGAGCGGGCCGCGCTACGCGGCCAAGGCCACCCGCAACGATCCCCCGCCCGTGCAACGCCACCTGCCGATCCTGATCGGCGGCGGCGGCGAGAAGGTGACCCTCAAGCTCGTCGCGCGCTACGCCGACATGCACGACATGGGTGGCGACCTGGCCACGGTCAAGCGCAAGGACGACATCCTGCGCGAGCACTGCGCCGCGATCGGCCGTGATTTCAATTCGATCGAGCGCTCCCACGGCCTGGGCGTGGTCGTGATCCGTGACTCGCGCGAGGAGGCCCGCAAGGTCGCCGCCGGCCTGTTCGAGCGGAGCGGGCACGCCCGGATCTGGGAGAACCAGCCGGTCGGCACGCCCGAGGACGTCGCCGAACAGCTGGCCCCGTTCGTCGAGATCGGCCGGGCTCACCTCGTGGCCGGGCTGCCGCCGCCGCACGACGAGGAGACGATGACCCGGCTGATCACCGACGTGAAGCCGCTCCTCGAGAAGTGATCCGAGCGGGCGTCTGAGCGCGCCGGCGGGCGCCGTGGGGATCGCTGCCGTCGCCCGGTCCGGCGGCCGGCTCGAGCGGTTCTGGCTGGGCCCCGAGCGGAATCTCCTGCACGCCGCGTCTCGCCACGGGTCCTGGTCGCCGCCCGAGGACCTGGGTGGCCGGCTTGCGTCCTTGCCGGCGGTCACGGCGTGGGGCGACGAAGAGATGGAGGTCTTCGCGATCCTCGACGACGGCGCACTGTGGGATCGCTACTGGGACGGCGCGATGTGGCATCCCTGGGAGTCGCTGGGGGGCGAGCTGCAGGCCGGATCGACGCCCGCCGCGGCCTCGGTTGGGCCCGACCGCCTCGATGTCCTGGCCGTCGGCCGCGATGGTCGGACGTGGCAGCGCTGGTGGGACGGAACGCAGTGGGTCCCGTGGCAGATCGTCCCGGAGCGATAAGCCGCAGATAAGGGGGCAGCGCTACCGTTCGGGCCACATCCACTGCGGATGGAAGTGCCCCCGGCCGCAGTGGATGCCTCACAACCCCGCCCGAGATTGCCGCCGCGCAGATCACCCGCCTCGAACCCGCCGGGGAGAGGTCCGTGGATCGAACCACGTCACCCTGGCGCGCGCTCGAGGATCCCGGCGGCGCCGCGCCTGAACCTGTCGCGCCGGCCCATCGGCTCAGCCTGGCGCCGCACCACCTGCTGCTCGGCGGCCTGCTCGGGCTGGCGATCGTCGTGGCTGTCGCGCTGGTCCTGATGAGCTCCAGCACGGGCGCGCTGGTCAGCATCAGCACGGCGGGCGGCGACAGTCCGTCGATCGGCCCGGGCGATGGCAGCAGCGTGGCGGCCGGTGGCGATGGCGGCGGGCCAAGCGGCCAGGCACCGGATGGCAGCCCGGACACGGCCGTCGCCGGCGCCGTGACCGCCGCGTCCAGCGCACCGGATCTGCTGGTCGTCGAGGTCGCCGGGGCCGTCGAGCGGCCCGGCCTGTACCGGCTCGCCCCCGGCAGCCGGAT
>DATGGC010000327.1:0-4907 GCA_035308745.1 Candidatus Limnocylindrales bacterium
ACCGAGTTGAGGCCGGGGACGTCGCCGCCTCCGGTGAGAATCCCGATCCGGCGGGTCCGGGTCATCCTGGTTCGCCCTCCAATTCCTGCGTCGGGTGAATCCTACTCGGCTACCATCGCGCCATGAACTACGAGCTGTTCATGGGTGAAGCGCTGGCCGAGGCGGGCCTGGCCCTCGAGGCGGGCGAGCGGCCGGTGGCCGCCGTGGCCGTGGTCAACGACGCGATGGTCGCCCGGGCCCGGGACCGAGTCCGGGAGACGCGTGATCCGACGGCCCATGCCGTGATCAGCGCGTTGCGCGAGGCCGCCCGCCGGCTGGGGCCCGAGGCGCTCGCCGACGCGACGGTCTTCTGCACGCGCGAGCCTTGCCCGATGTGCGTCGGGGCGCTCCTCGAGAGCGACGTCGGGGCGCTGGTCTACGCCGTCCCCAACCTGGTCGATGGAGCATCGGGCAGCGTGATCCAGCTGGCCCAGCACCCCGGCCTGCGGCGTCGCCTCCAGGTGGTTAGCGGGATCCGCCAGGCCGAGGCGGAGGAGCTCTTTGCCAGCCATCGGGCCGCCGCCGCGGCCGCCCTCGAGCGAGCCGCCGGCCTGCCCGATGAGGGGCTCGCGGCTCGGGCCTGAGCCGCTTTGGTATCCTCCCCGACGGAGAGGTGTCCGAGTGGTTGAAGGTGCCGCTCTCGAAAAGCGGTGTGCGCAAGCACCGTGGGTTCGAATCCCACCCTCTCCGCCAACGTTTCCCTGACCGGTCGGTCCCGGGCGGCCGACGACGGCTGCCGGACCCGGGCGGTCGGCTCCAGGAGAGGTCGCCTAGTGGCCTATGGCGCCGCATTGGAAATGCGGTTCGGGGCAACCCGTCGGGGGTTCGAATCCCCCCCTCTCCGCCACGCTCGCTGCCCCGCCGGGGCTGGGCCGGACGGTGCCCCTGCTATCATTCGGCGGCCGTGCTAGGCGGGGAACTAGCGGTGCCCTGTACCTGCAATCCGCTCCAGCAGGGCTGAATTCCCTCCCGAGGTCTCCGTTCTCGAAAGCCGCTGTCACGAGCGACGTTGAGGGCCGGGTCCCGCGCAGCGGCGACTCGTGAACCGTGTCAGGTCCGGAAGGAAGCAGCACTAAGCGATCTTCGCCGGGTGCCGCGGAACGGCCTGGTCCGAGCCGCTTGTGACGGAGGGCGCGGGGGCGTTCTGGTCGACGGAGGGTGCACGGCATTTGAACCCGGTGGACGGTCGTATGAACCCGAGCGAGACGCAGCCCAGCGACGCTGCCCCGGTGCCGGTCGCGGCTGCGCCCCACCGCGCCCTGTATCGCCGCTGGCGGGCCCAGACCTTCGCCGAGATCGTCGGCCAGGAGGCCGTGGTCACGACCCTGCGCAACGCGGTCCGCACCAACCGGCTCGCCCACGGCCTGCTGTTCGTCGGCCCGCGCGGCACGGGCAAGACGTCGCTGGCCCGGATCGTGGCCAAGGCGATCAACTGCCCCAACGTCCGCGACGGCGAGCCGGACGACACCTGCGAGGCCTGCGTGGCGATCCGCGACGGCCGGGCCCTCGACGTGATCGAGATGGACGCCGCCTCGAACAACAAGGTCGACGACATGCGCGAGCTGCTCGAGCGGACCTGGACGGCACCCTCGGATCTCGCCCGCAAGGTCTACATCGTCGACGAGGTCCAGCGGATCAAGGAGGGCTGGGACGTCCTCCTCAAGACCCTCGAGGAGCCACCCGACCACGTCGTCTTCATCTTCTGCACGACCGACGCCAGCCAGATCCGGCCGGCCGTCCTGTCCCGCGTCCAGCGCTTCGACTTCACCCGCCTGAGCGTCGAGCAGATCGCCGGCAAGCTCGACCGGATCCTGGCCGCCGACGGTCGGGCCGCGGAGCCGGGCGCCATCCAGCTCGTCGCCCGCCTGGCCGCCGGCGGGATGCGCGATGCCGAGTCGATCCTCGACCAGGTCCTGGCGTCCGGCGACGACCCGCTGACCGAGGCCCGCGTCGGCGACCTGCTGGGCCTGGTCGATGCCGAGACGGTCACCGACTTCCTCGATGCACTGGTCCGCGGCCGGGCCCTGGCCGGCCTGGCCGCGATCGACGGCCTGGAGGAGCGCGGCCGGGACCTGCACGTCTTCCTGGACCAGGTGATCGATGCGGTCCGCCGGGCGCTCACCGGGCAGCTCGAAGGGACCGCCGGAGCCTGGCCGCTGGCCGGGCTGGTGGCCGTCGGCCGGCGCCTGGCGGCGATCGACCCGAGCCGGGCATCGATCGGCGGCCTGCGCTTCCAGCTCGAGCTCGCCCTGCTTGAAGGATCGGCCGCCGAGACGGCCGTCGCCGGACCGGCGATCGTTGCAGCCCCAGCCCCAGCGGCGGCGGCGACGAGGTCGGCCCCGGCGGGCCACGCCCAACCGGCTGCCAGCTTGCCGCCGGCCCCGGCCGACGAGTCGGGCAGGGCCGAGGAGCAGGACGCTTCGCCGGAGCCGGTGGCCGTCCCGGTCGAGCGGGCGTCGAAGCCCGTTGCGGCCAGGGCCGTCGAGTCGAAGCCGGTCGAGGCCGAGCCCGTCGGGCCGAAGGGCACCAGGTCCAGCGCCAAGGCGACAGCCGCCGACGCGTCCACGTCGGATGCCTCCATCGTCAGTCCCGGGCTGGCCGAGCTGATCGCGGCGTGGCCCCGGATCGTGGCCGACCTGAGCAGCAGCCCACCGATCAAGCCCCTCGTCGAAGCCTGCCGACCGATCGAGATGACCGGCAACCAGGTGATCCTGGGCTTCCCCGAGGGCAAGGCATTCCTGCGCGACGTGGCCGAACGTCGCCGGACCCATCTGGAGGAGGGCATCGGCCGCGTCCTCGGCCGGGCGGTCGCGGTCCGCCTCGTCGCCACCAACCTGGACCTGCTGCCCGCGCCGGCGGCCGAGGAGGTCGACCTGTTGACGATGGCCCGGCGGGTCTTCGCCGACGACCTGGTTGACGCCGACGAGGTCAACTAGGTCGACTGCGGCGGTCCCGGCTCAGATCGTGGCCCGGGTTTCGCGCCCGGCGCTTCGCCCTGCGCCCCGGCCCGCCATCCGCCAGACTGTCGAGCGTAGACCGATCACGGAGGGATAGCCCCAATGAGCATGGCCAACCTGCAGCGGATGGCGCAGCAGATGCAGCAGGAGATGCTGCGCGTCCAGGGTGAGCTGGCGACCGCCACGGTCGACGGCTCGGCCGGTGGCGGCGTCGTCAAGGCGACGGTCACCGGCAAGCAGGAGCTGGTGAGCATCACGATCGATCCGGCGGCCGTCGACCCGAATGACGTCGAGATGCTCCAGGACCTGGTCACGGCGGCCGTCAACGATGCCCTCAACGCGTCGCGCGAGCTGGCCGAGACGAAGATGGCGGCCGTCACCGGCGGCCTGCGCCTGCCTGGGATGTAGGTCCGGCCACCCGCGTGTCCAGCCCCGTCATCGAGCCCGTCGCCCGCCTGATCGAGGCGTTCTCGCGGCTGCCCGGGATCGGCCCCAAGACCGCCCAGCGGCTGACCTTCCACCTGCTCCGGGCGCCCGACGCCGAGGCCCGCCAGCTGGCGTCGGCCCTGGTCGCCGTCCGGGACGAGGTCGTCTTCTGCGAGCAGTGCTTCAACATCAGCGACGCGGCGCTCTGCCCGTTGTGCCGCGACCCCGCCCGTGACGGTCGGCGGCTGTGCGTCGTCGAGGAACCCCTCGACGTGCTCGCCCTGGAGCGGACCGGCGAGTTCAAGGGGCTCTACCACGTCCTCCACGGCGCGATCTCGCCGATCGACGGGATCGGCCCCGACCGGCTCCGCATCCGTGAGCTGCTCGGGCGGGTCGAAACGGCGTTCGCGGCCGGCGAGCCGTTCGAAGAGGTGATCCTGGCCACCAACCCGACCCTCGAGGGCGAGGCGACGGCGATGTTCCTCGACGAGCGCCTCGACGGCCGGGTCGGGGTCGTCAGCCGGATCGCCCGGGGGATCCCCGTCGGCGGCGACCTCGAGTACGCCGACGAGGTCACCCTGATCCGGGCCCTCCAGGGCCGCCGCGCGATCCGGGCCTGAGGCGCGAGCGTTGAGCACGGCTCGATGAGCAACCTGGTCAACGAGATCTTCCTGCGGCTGGCGAAGGCCGGCGCGGCCGCGCTCGTCGGGCTGCTGGTCTACCTCATCGCGATCGGGCCGCTCGGGGCCGCGCCGTCCGTTGAGCTCGCCTTGCTGTGCTGGGTGTCGGGCGCGGCCTTCGTGCTCCTGGTGGAGTCGTCGCCCTTCTCGTGATCCGGCGCCGCACCAGCACGCCAGGTTTGACACGTCACCCGGGCCCACCTACTATTCGGCCTCGCGCCCCCAGATCTGGGGTCACCGCTCGGGCCGGATCACCGGTCCACCCGATCCCTCTCGTTTGACAGGTCGGGTTCCGATGCGTCAAGATTGGCGTTCGCGCCCGGTGCCTTCGTGCCCCGGACCGCTGCACCTTAACAATTGAAGAGTGACAGGAAATCCGGGTAAGGAATGTGCGAGCGGTCAAACCCTCGAAATTGGAGTCCCGGCCGCAAGGTCGGGGCTTTTTGTCGGAGAGTTTGATCCTGGCTCAGGATAAACGCTGGCGGCGTGCATGAGACATGCAAGTCAAACGGACGATCAGGGCTTGCTCTGGTCGTTAGTGGCGGACGGCTGAGTAACGCGTGGGTGACCTGCCCCGAAGTGGGGAATAACTGCCCGAAAGGGTGGCTAATACCGCATGTGGTGGTGCGTTCATTCGCACCAGTAAAGCCGCAAGGCGCTTCGGGAGGGGCCTGCGTCCGATTAGCTCGTTGGTGGGGTAACGGCTCACCAAGGCGACGATCGGTAGGTGGTCTGAGAGGACGATCACCCAGACTGGGACTGAGACACGGCCCAGACTCCTACGGGAGGCAGCAGTCGGGAATTT
>DATGGC010000328.1:0-8970 GCA_035308745.1 Candidatus Limnocylindrales bacterium
GCGGCCACCCTCGTCCGCGGGACCTGGCCGATCGGCGTCATCGGCCTCGTCGCGGCCCGCTTGGCCGAGGAGCGCGGCCGGCCGGCCGTCGTCGGGACCGAGCTTGACGGCGTCATCCGGGCCTCATGCCGGAGCGCCGGGGGCGTGGACCTGGCCGCGATCCTCGTCGGCTGTGACGACCTGCTCACCCGCCATGGCGGCCATCCCGGGGCGGCCGGCCTGGAGCTGCCGGCTGGGCGCTGGGATGCGTTCAAGGAACGCTTCCTGGCCCTGGCCGGGGCGAGCCTGGGTCCCGGCGAACCGGCCCGGCCGAGCCTGAACGTCGAGCTTGTCCTGCCGGCGCTGGGCCTCGACTACGCCCTGATCGCGGACCTCGGCCGGCTGGCGCCGACCGGACCCGGCAACGCCGACCCGCTGATCCTGGTCGCCGGCCTGACGGTCACCCGGGTCCGGGCCGCGACCGGCGGCCATACCCAGCTCACCCTGAAACGGCGCCTCGACGTCGTCGACGGGATTGCCTTCGGCTGGACGGAGCTGGCCGGCCTGGTCACCGAAGGGGATCGCCTCGACGTGGTCGCCCGGCCCGTCCTGCGCTCGTTCGGCGGCTACGAATCGCTCCAGCTCGAGATCCGCGATGCGGCGCCGTCGGGCTCGATCGCCGGCGTCGTCGCCGCCCTGGCCGGTGGTACGCCGGCGAGCAGCGCGGGCTCGGTGACTCCCGCCGGGCTCGAGCCGGTTGCCGGCGGAGCGGCCCGATGACCAGCCGAGACAGTCGGGCGCGCTCCGGGCGCGGTGCGGGCGACCCCTACGGCCTGCTGCCCAGGACGGGCATCGTGGGCCCGGCCATCGCGGCGGTCGCCTTGCTCCTGATCGGCAGCCTGACGGCCGCGCTCGCCCTGGGCTGGACCCCGATCCCGATCGGCACCGGCTCGCCGGGTGCCTCCGGCCAGCCCGGCAACCTGGTCAACCCGACGCCCGCGCCCTCGAACGTCGTGCTGGTCGATCCCAAGGCCAAGATCCCGGGCAGCCTGGTCTACGTCAAGGCGGGCAATGTCTGGATCCAGACCGCCGGGCAGGTGACCCAGCTCACGAAATCCGGCGGGGCCTCGTCGGCCACCTGGTCGCCCGATGGCCAATGGATCTACTACATCGAGACGACGGTCCAGCCGGGCTACTTCCCACAGGGCAACCTCGGGCCGGCCCATTACACGATGGAGGTCCCGACCCTCAGCCGGATCTCGCCCGACGGGCTGACCAACCAGTCGCTGCTCAGCGGCAAATACCGGGTCGGCCAGTACACCTGGTTCTACTGGCTGATCGATCCGGCCGTGTCGCCCGACGGCAAGACGGTGGCCCTCTTCTCGGACGCGCCCGATCCCACCCGCAGCGACGTGGTCCTCCAGCTGTACAACGTCGCGACCAAGAAGCTGCTCAAGCCGACCCTCTCGGAGAACCCGCCCTACGGCCACCAGGACGCCGCCTGGCGGCCGGACGGCAAGGTCCTCCTGTACGTCGACAATGGCCGTGACGGCCAGCGCGGGATCCCCCAGCTCTACCAGTACAACGTCGCGACCCGGAAGTCCTCGCCGCTCGGGGCCCCGGGCTACATGCACCCGTCGTGGTCGCCCGACGGCAAGTACATTGCCGTGACCCGCCAGACGCCGGAGGGCACCGACGTGGCGATCCTTGACGGCCACACCGGCGCCGAGGTCAAGCGCCTGACCAACGACGGCAGCTCCTGGGCCCCGGTCTGGTCGCCCCGCGGGGACGCGATCGCCTATCTCCACATCGTCGGCCAGGTGGTCGACCTGAAGATGATCGGGTTGACCGGCAGCGGGCCGAACTGGACGATCGCGCAGCTGCCCGACGTGACCGAGAACAGCGGCCTCGACGCCAGCTCGGGTGCGAGCTGGTTCATCCCGCCCGACCAGCTCCCAGCGACGCCGCCGCCCAGCCTGCCAGTCTCGCCCAGCCCAGGAGCCAGCCAGCCGACGGCTTCGCCGTCCTGATGCCCGCCTATCTCGAGCGCCTGGCGGCCCGAACGGCGGCCGTGGGCAGCATCCTGTGCGTGGGTGTCGACCCGGATCCGCAGGCCCTCCCGCCGGGCTTCCCGGCGACCCTGGCCGGAGTCGAGGCGTTCTGCCGCCTGCTGCTCGAGGCGGCGAGCCCGTATGCCGCCGCCGTGAAGCCCAACCTGGCCTTCTTCGAAGCGTGGGGATCGGCCGGGCTGGCCGCCCTGGAGCGCCTGCGGGCCGCGATCCCTTCGTCGATCCCGGTCATCGCCGATGCCAAGCGAGGCGACATCGGGTCGACGGCTGCCTTCCAGGCGGTCGCCCTCTTCGACGTCCTCGGCGCGGACGCGATCACGGCCAATCCCTATGTCGGAGCCGAGGGCCTGCGCCCGTTCGTCGAGCGTGGCGATAGCTACACCTACGTCCTGTGCCGGACCTCGAATCCGGGCTCCGACGAGTTCCAGGGATTGCGGGTCCCGGCGACGGACGGCGCCCCGGCCGAAGAGGTCCACGAGCGGATCGCCCGGCACGTCGCCGGCTGGGGCCCGGGTGGCACCGTCGGCCTGGTCGTCGGCGCGACCGCGCCCGACGAGCTGCGCCGGATCCGGCGGATCGCGCCGGGATTGGGCTTCCTGGTCCCGGGGATCGGCACCCAGGGTGGCGACATCGCCCCGATCCTGGCCGACGGGCCGGCAACCGCCGCCCCGGCCGCCGGCCGGCCCGGCGCCGGGCTGCTCGCCAACGTCTCGCGGGCCATCGCCCGGGCGGCCCTCGAACCGGGAGCCGGTGACCCCGCCGACCTGGGCGAACGGCTCGCCGCGGCGGCCCGGAATTGGTCGACCACTTTGGCGGTGCCCGTGCTATCGTAGCCACCGGAGTTGATCCGGAGGCGCCTCCGATCCGTAGCAATCCACGTCACTCGATCATCGATTTCGATCGCCGCAGCGAGGTTCACTGAAGATGCCCAACATCTCACCGATCCACCTGGTCATCGTCCTGATCATCGCCTTGATCGTCATCGGGCCGGGCAAGCTGCCCGAGGTCGGGGCGGCGCTGGGCAAGAGCATCAAGGAGTTCCGGAAGGCCGCCAGCGACATCACCGAGACGGCCCATGCCGAAGCCGCGCCGATCACGGCCGCGACGGCCGCTGCCGTTGCTCCGACACCGGCGGCGCCGGCCCCGGTCGCGCCAGCTCCGGTCACCTACGCGGCCGCCGCCCCGGCGTATTCCGCGCCCGAGGTCATCGCCGCCGCCCTGCCGCCAATCGTGGCCACGCCGGCAGAGCGGCCCGATGTGCCGGGCCAGGCGATGGTCAGCGAGCCGCCGAGCCCCGAGTCCGCGTCCTAGTCCAGCCGTCGGACGCGGGACGACGGACGCCGTCCGATGACCGAGGAGAGCCTGCCGGCTGAGACCGTCGCGAGTGCGGTGCCCAGTCCGGCGCCGGCGTCGGCGGTGATGCCCCTGCTCGACCATCTCAGCGAGCTGCGCAACCGGCTGTTCAAATCGGTCCTGGCCGTGCTCCTGGCCAGCGTCGTGGGCTGGTTCCTGGCGACGCGCGTCCGGAACTACCTGCTCGACCAGCTGCCGGGCCACAAGGCCCAGGTCCTGGGGCCGGGCGACGCCTTCTTCATCCAGGTCAAGATCTCGCTGACGATCGGCCTGATCCTGGCCATGCCCATCCTGCTCTACCAGCTGTGGGCGTTCATCGCCCCGGGCCTGACCGCGGCCGAGCGGCGCACGATCCGGCCATGGATCCCGCTTGCCCTGCTGCTCTTCGCAATCGGCGTCGGGATCGCCTACCTGGTCCTGCCCTTCGCGATCGCCTTCCTGCTCAGCTTCACCGACAACCAGCTCGTCAACGGGATCGCGGCGACACCCTATTTCGACTTCGTCACGACCCTCTTCCTGGTCTTCGGGCTGATCATGGAGTTTCCGATCGTCCTGTACGGGCTGGCCCTCGTGGGGATCATCACCTCGGCCTGGATGTCGAAGAACCGGCGGGTCATCATCCTGGGGATCGCGGCGTTCTCTGCGATCATCACGCCGGGCGGCGATCTGGTCAGCCCGACGGTGCTGGGAATCACGATGTACGTCCTGACCGAGCTGACCCGGCTGGCCATCAAACGGAGCGGCCGCTGACCGGCCGGCCGCGGCTCGCGGTCGAACGAGCGGCGTAGACTGCCCTCGTGGCCACCGAACGACAAGCGATCGCGGCGTCGCCCGACGGGGGTGCGCCGGCCGCGACCGACCAGCACATCGTCATCCTGAGCGGGCTCTCCGGCGCGGGCAAGACCGCCGCGACCAAGCTCTTCGAGGACCTCGGCTACACCTGCGTCGACAACCTGCCCGGCGAGCTGCTGCCCGACCTGGCCGAGCTGGTGTCCGGGGATCGCCATCGCTTCGAGCGGGTCGCGATCGTCCTCGACGTGCGCGCCGGTGATGCGTCGCTGGCCCTTGCCGCCGTCCGCGGGGCGCTCGAGGGCCGCGGGATCAAGCCCCAGGTCTTCTTCCTCGAGGCCCGCGACGAGGTCCTGATCCGGCGCTTCTCGGAGACCCGCCACCGCCACCCGCTCGCCGACCAGCGCGGAATCGCCAGCTCGATCGCCGCCGAGCGCCGGGTGCTGGACCCGGTCCGCGACGAGGCGGACGTGGTGATCGACACCTCGGACCTCTCGCTGCGTGAGCTGCGCGAGCGGATCTTCGCCCACCTGGGCGAGCAGGAGGCGACCGATCGCCTCGTGATCCAGCTGATCAGCTTCGGCTTCAAGTACGGGATCCCGCTCGAATCGGACCTCGTCTTCGACGTCCGGTTCATGCAGAACCCGTACTACATCGAGGAGCTCCGGCAGCTGTCGGGGCTGACCGAGGCGGTCCGCAACTACGTCCTGGGCCAGCCGGTGACCGAGCGCTTCCTGGCGTTCCTGCACGAGTTCCTGGCGTTCACGATCCCGGCCTACGTCGGCGAGGGCAAGACCCGCCTGACGATCGCGATCGGCTGCACCGGCGGCTACCACCGCTCGATCGCCATCGCCGAGGCCCTGGCGGCCTGGCTGCGCGACGAGGACCTGGGCGTCGTGTCCGTCTTCCATCGCGAGCTCGACCGGGCATGACCATCCGCCGCCACCTCGCCGCGATCGCCGGCTGGCGGCGCTGGCTGGGGTCCGGGATCGGGATCAAGCGCTGGCTGGCGGTCGTCTTCGTCGGCGAGCTGGGCCTGGCCTTGGGCGGCGCCTTCGCGCTGCGCTCGCTGTACCGCGACGTGGTCATCACCGGCCCGCTCCAGTCGGTGGTCTACCTGCTCACCCTCCAGTTCCTGCCCTACCTCGTCCGGGCGCTGATCCTGGCCGGGCTGGGAGTCGGCATCTTCGCCTTCGCCTCGTACCGGGTCCTGCGGGTGCTGATGGGTCCCTATCGCTCGGACGGCGACGACCAGCCGCTGGTCGAGGTGATCTACCAGAAGCGGTTCCTGGCCCGCGGGCCGCGAATCGCCGCGCTGGGCGGCGGCCACGGCCTGTCGACGCTCCTGCGCGGGCTCAAGGAGCACACCAGCAACCTGACCGCGATCGTGACCGTGGCCGATGACGGTGGGTCGTCGGGCAAGCTGCGCGACCAGCTCGGGGTTCCGGCCGTGGGCGACATCCGCAACTGCCTGGTGGCCCTGGCCGATGCCGAGCCATTGATGAGCGAGCTCTTCCAGTACCGCTTTCCGGGCGAAGAGGCGCCGGCCAGCCTGGCCGGCCATGCGATCGGCAACCTGCTCATCGCGGCGATGACCGCGGTCGAGCAGGGCGACTTCGAGGAAGGCGTCCGACGGATGAACCGGGTCCTGGCCGTGCGCGGCCAGGTGGTGCCGGCGACCGCCACCCCGGTCGTCCTGCACGCCGCCCTGCGCGACGGCTCGCTCGTCAAGGGCCAGTCCCGGATCGCCAAGATGGCCGCCATCGACCGGGTCTGGCTGAGCCCCGAGGACGTGCACGCCTGCCAGGACGCCCTGGACGCGATCGCCGACGCCGAGATCATCGTGATCGGGCCGGGCAGCCTGTTCACCAGCCTGCTGCCCAGCCTCCTGCTGGCCGAGATCCGAGAGGCCCTGGCGACGACCCCGGCCCTGGTCATCTATGTCTGCAATGTCGCCACCCAGAGCGGCGAGACGGACGGCTTCGATCTCGCCGATCACGTCGAGGCGCTCGAGCGCCACACGGCGAACGGGATCGTCGATGTCGTCCTGGCCAACAACCGGACGGCTGCCACGACGATCGGCGATGGACGGCGCGAGTCGGTCCGCCTGCGCTGGCCGCCGGCCGGGCCGCGACCCGCCCGGCTGGTCCTCGACGACATCGTCGATCCGGCCAGCCCGATCCACCACGATCCCGAGCGACTGGCCGCGGCGATCATCCGGATCGCCGAGCGGGAAGGCGCGGCCCGGCGGCGGAGCGGGGTCGCCCGCTCGGCGTGACCACCTCGGATCGCGATCTCGTCGCCGCCCTGCGGGCGGAGCTGGCGGCGATCGACCCCCAGCGGGCCTGCGATCGGCTGGCGGAATCGGCCGGCCTGGGCAGCGGCCTGGCGACCCGCGAGGCGTCGATCGCCCGGCTCGCCGTCCGGCTCGGTCGGGAGACCGAGGCCAACACGCGGCCCGGCCTGCGCCGACGGGCGAAGCATGTCCGGATCAGTGACGCCTCAGCGGCGATCGAGGCGCCGGGCGGCACGCCAGCGGACCCATCCGACGCGTTTGACTGGGCGGCCGCTGCCGACCACTGCCGCTGGGCCTGGCTGCGCGGCCGGTTCCTGGCCCGCGGTTCGCTCAGCCTGTCGGCCGGCCGGGCCCATCTCGAGTTCGTCGTCCCGGCGGGGGAGGCGCCGATCCTGGCCGCACGGCTGGCCGAAGTCGAGCTGCCCGCGTCGTGGCGGGTCCGTCGCGGGCGGGGTGTCGTGACCTGGAAGAACGCCGAGACGATCGGGGTCTTCCTGCGCCGGATCGGCGCCGCGTCGGCGATCCTCGAGCTCGAGGCCCGCCAGGTCTCGCGCGCCCTGCGAGGCGAGCTGAACCGGGTGATCAACGCCGAATCGGCGAACCTCCAGCGGGCGGTCGCGGCGGCCGGGCGTCAGCTGGCGGCGATCAGCCAGCTCGAGGCCGAGGGCCGGCTGGCCGAGCTGCCCCGGGTCGCGCGCCTGGCCGCGGCCGCCCGGCGGGCGACACCCGAGGCGACCCTGGCCGAGCTGAGCGAGCAGCTCGAGCTGAACCGCTCGACCGTCCAGCGCGCCCTCGAGCGGATCGAGGAGCTGGCCGCCGACCCCCGGCCGACGGCTCTGGCATGATCCCCTGATGCGCCCGGTGATCATTGCCGCCAACTGGAAGATGCACACGACGCCGTCCGACGCGGCCGCCCTGGCGACGACGATTGCCGCCCGGACCCATGTCGCCGGGGTCGAGCGGGTGATCTGCCCGCCCTTCGTCTGCCTCGCCACGGTCCGCGACGCGCTCGCCGGCACGGCGGCCGGAGCGGGTGTCGGCGTCGGTGCCCAGAACGTCCATCACGAGCTGACCGGCGCCTACACCGGCGAGATCGGCGCGCCGATGCTCGCCGGGCTCGCCAGCTGGGTCATCGTCGGCCACTCTGAGCGACGGCGCGACGCCGGTGAGACCGACGAGCTGATCGGGCGCAAGCTGGGCCGGGCGGTCGAGGTCGGGCTGCGGCCGATCCTGTGCGTCGGTGAGCAGCTCGCGGAGCGCGAGGATGGTCGAGCCGAAGCGGTGGTCGGGGACCAGCTCCGGGGCTGCCTGGCGAGCTTCGGCGGGGATCCCGAGGCGCTGGCCCGGGCCGGCCTGGTGGTAGCCTACGAGCCGGTCTGGGCGATCGGCACCGGCAAGACCGCCCGTGGCTCGGACGCGGCGGCCATGGCCGGAGCGATCCGGACGGCGATTGCCGAGCTGGGCCCCGGCTTCTCGGCGCTTGCCGCCGAGCTGCCGGTCCTGTACGGCGGCAGCGTCACCGCGGCGACGGCCGGCGAGTTCCTGGGCGAGCCGGCGATCGACGGCGCCCTGGTCGGGGGCGCGTCGCTCAAGGTCGAGGAGATGGCCGGGATCGTCGCCCGGGCGGGGCTCACGGCCCACGGCCGGCTGGCCGCGAGCGGGGCCGGCCGATGATCAAGCTGGTCCTCCTGCGCCACGGGGAAAGCACCTGGAATCGCGAGAACCGCTTCACCGGCTGGACCGATGTGGACCTGTCCGAGGCGGGCGTGGCGGAGGCCCATGACGCCGGCCGCTTGCTGCGCGAAGACGGCTACGACTTCGACATTGCCTTCACGTCCGTCCTCCGGCGGGCGATCCGGACCCTGTGGATCGGCCTCGACGAGCTCGACCGGATGTGGCTGCCGGTGGTCCACAGCTGGCGCCTGAACGAGCGCCACTACGGGGCGCTCCAGGGTCTCAACAAGGCCGAGACGGCCGCCGAGTACGGCGACGCCCAGGTCCTCCTTTGGCGGCGGAGCTATGACGTGCCGCCGCCGCCGCTGCCGGCCGGCGACGAGCGCGAGCCCGGGCGCGATCCACGCTACGCCGGTCTGAGCCCCGCCGACCTGCCCCGCTCGGAGTCGCTCAAGGACACGGTGGCCCGCTTCCTGCCGGCCTGGCACGAACAGATCGTGCCCCAGCTTCGAGCCGGCCGGCGGGTCCTGATCGCGGCCCACGGCAACAGCTTGCGGGCCCTCGTGAAGTACCTCGACGACGTGCCCGACGCGGAGATCCCCGAGCTCAACATCCCGACCGGCGTGCCGCTGGTCTACGAGCTCGACGATGCGCTCCGTCCGCTGGGCCACCACTACCTTGGCGATCAGGCCCGGATCGAGGCGGCCGTCGCCGCCGTCGCCGGGCAGGCCCGGGCCCGGCCGGCCGGCGGCTGACGTGCTACCATCCCCCGGCTTCGCACCCAACCAGCTGAGGTCACGTCACGCGTGA
>DATGGC010000329.1:0-11001 GCA_035308745.1 Candidatus Limnocylindrales bacterium
GCGGCTGGCCGGCACCGGACCGATGCCCATGATCGAGGGCTCGACGCCGGCAACGGCCGTCGAGACGATCCGGGCCAGGGGCTTGAATCCGAGCTCGCGCGCCCGGTCGGCCTCGACCAGCAGGACCGCGCTCGCCCCGTCATTGATCCCCGAGCTGTTCCCGGCGGTCACGCTGCCGCCCGCGCGGAACGCAGGCTTGAGACGGGCCAGTGCCTCAGGGCTGGTGTCGGCCCGGGGATGCTCGTCGCGGCTGACCACGACCGGCGCCGCACCACGACCGGCGGGCACCTCGATCGGCACGATCTGCTCGTCGAAGCGGCCGGCCTCGATCGCCGCGACCGCCTTGCGGTGGCTGTCGAGGGCAAATGCGTCCTGGCGCTCGCGGCCGATCTGCCAGCGCTCGGCGACGTTCTCACCGGTCTCGCCCATCGACTCGACGCCGTAGCGCTCGGCCAGGCGCGGGTTGGGGAAGCGCCAGCCAAGGGTCGTGTCCTGGAGCTCGTGGCTGCCCCGCTCGAACGGCGTCGCGGGCTTGGCCATGACGTACGGCGCGCGGGTCATCGATTCGACGCCGCCGCCGATGAACACGTCGCCGTCACCGACCTGGATCGCGTGCGCCGCCGAGTTGATCGCCTGCAGGCCGCTACCGCACAGCCGGTTGACGGTCAGCCCCCCGATCTCGATCGGCAGGCCGGCCAGCAGGAGGGCCATCCGGGCGACGTCCCGGTTGTCCTCGCCGGCCTGGTTGGCGCAACCCAGGATCACGTCCTCGATGAGGCCCGGGTCGATCTTCGAGCGGTCGACGAGGGCCCGCAGGACAGTCGCGGCCAGGTCGTCGGGACGAACCGCGGCCAGCGCTCCGCCGTAGCGGCCGACCGGGCTGCGGACGGCGGCGATGATCCACGGGTCGCGGAGCTGGCGCTGGAGATCTCGGCTCATCGCCCGATTGTAGGGCCGGACCTGGGCCGGACCTGCCCGGCGGACCACTCGAACGGGCCCTCGGGATGGCTGGCCCCTAGCCGGAGGGCGAGGTCGATTGTCGCGGCGTCCGCCGCCACGCCTTCGTCGAGGGCCAGGACGGCCTCGTCGAGGATCGCCCCGCGGATCCGGCTGACCACGTCGGCGGACCAGCCGTCTTCAGACGGGACGTCGAAGTCGGGGGCGGGTCCGAGCGGGGCGCCCTTCGGGTCGTAGCGGTAGAAGCCTTCGCCCGTCTTGCGACCGAGGCGGCCGGCGGCCACCAGCCGGGCCTGGATGGGCGACGGCCGAAAGCGCTGGGCCTGCCCGAACGCGTTCCAGATGGCCGTCGCGGCGGCCAGGTTGACGTCGATCCCGATCAGATCCATCAGCTGGAACGGCCCGAGCGGGAAGCCCGCTGTGCGGAAGGCCGTGTCGATCCCGACCGTCGTCGCCTCGCCCCGTTCCAGCTCGCGCAGGGCCTGGATCGTGAACGGCCGGTTGACCCGGTTGACGATGAAGCCCGGCCGATCGGCGCAGTGGACCGGCGTCCGGCCCCAGCCCGCGACGAGGGCCGCCGCCGCCGAGCCGATGGCCGGGTCGGTGGCCGCGCCGGCGACGACCTCGACGAGGGGCATGACCGGGGCGGGATTGAAGAAGTGGAGGCCGAGCACGCGGTCGGGATGGCCGGCCGCGGCCTGGGCGATCGCCCCGACCGACAGGGCGCTGGTATTCGTGGCGATGATCGTCTCCGGTGGCGTGATCCGGTCCATCTCGGCGACCAGGCGCCGCTTGACCTCGAGATCCTCGATCACGGCCTCGATCACGACCGCGGCGTTGGCCACGCCCTGGAAGTCGGCGCCGATGGTCAGCCGGTCGAGCTTCTGGGCCAGGGTGCCGTCGAGCTCCGCGCCACTCAGCCCGCTGCGGGCCAGGCGGGCGGCGAGGCGCTCCTCGACCTGGATCCTGGCCCGCTTCACCGCCGCCGGGTCGACGTCGATCAGGCGGACCGGGTGACCATGCTCGAGCGCGAGCTGGGCGATCCCGGCGCCCATCGTGCCTGCACCGATCACCGCGACCTCGGCGGCCACCTCAACCGTCCTTGAACTGCTCGAACGGCTGGCGGCAGCTGGTGCAGTAGTGGATCGAGCGACAGCGGGTCGGCCCGAACGCGTTCTCGAGGACGGTTCGGCGCGATCCGCAGAACGGGCACGTCGCCGGCGCCGACAGGGCCAGGAGCTGGGGACCGCCGCCCGGCGGCGCGAAGCCGCTGGCGACGAGAGCGGCCCGGCCCCGGGCGCTGATCCGGTCGGCGGTCCAGGCCTCGGCGTAGCTGATGCTGACCGTGATCCGCTCGATGCCCGATGCCTCCTCGCCGGCCAGCGGCGCGAGGCGTTCCCGCACGCCGGCCTGGATCAGCTCGAGCGCCGGGCAGCCGATGAACGTGGGCAGGAGCTCCACGCCCAGCTCGCCGTCGACCAGGGAGACGGCCCGGACGATGCCCAGGTCGACGATCGAGATCGCCGGGATCTCGGGGTCGACGACGCCCTGCAGGAGCGCCATGACCGCGGCCCGCACGGCGTCCACGGGCGCGGGACCGGCACGCTCGACGCCGGGCAGCGCGGCTACCACGCTGCTGCCCGATCGAGTCCGCGGACCGAGCTGAACTCCGCGAACAGCGCCCCGAACGCGGGGCCGTGCCCGGAGCGCGCCGTCGCCGGGTCGAGGGCGGCCGCGGCCGGTGGCGGCAGGGCCAGGCCGAGGCCCGCCAGGACCGGCTCGACCCGCTCGAGCCAGCGCTCGCGGAGCTCGGCCGAGGCGACGGGCAGGATCCCGTCGGCGACGAGCGACGCCTCCCCGGGCAGGGCCGCCAGCACGCTCGGCGCGTCCGGACCGACCAGGTCGAGGGCCTCGATCAGGCGCCGGCGCGGCTCGCCGTCATAGCCAGCGAGCCGCTCGACCCAGGCCTGGCCGTGGAGCAGGTGGTACGTCTCCTCGCGGCGGACCTTGACCACCAGCTCGGCCAGCGCCCGGTCGCTCGAATCGGCGAGCGCCTCGAGGCGGACCGCGTTCGCCGTGTCGTACAGCCAGCGCCGGGTCATCGTCCGGGCCCAGTCGCCCCGGCCGTGATCGACGAGGCGTGCGTGGCGGAATGCGTCGGCCGGCCGGTCGTAGGCGATCCGGTCCGGGTCGCCGCCGGTCCGATCGGCGAGCAGGCCGTAGTAGGCGCTGGCGTGGCCGAGCTCGTCCTGGGCCAGCGAGCTCATGGCCACGTCCTCCTCGAGGTGCGGCGCGATCCCGGTCCACTCGCTGTCGGCGAAGCCGAGGACGAAGTCGTCGTCGGCCAGGGCCAGGAGCAGGTCCGATCCGGCGGCGCTCATCCGGGGCCCGCGCTGCGCTTGGCCAGGCCGGTCCGGACCCGCGCCTGGGCGAGCTTCTCGCGCATCACGTAGCCGCCGGGCTTCTTGAACGACCGGTCGAGGGGCGGGTTGAGCAGGTCCTGGTCGTCGAGCTCGACAATGTCCGCCCGGCGGATCACCCACAGGCGGAGGCTCTCGCCGCGCCGGGCGTAGAGCTCGCGGGCGTAGTGCAGGGCAAGGGTCGGATCGGGCGCGACCACGCTCCCGCCGTGGCGCATCGGCTCGCCTTCGCGTTCCTGGCGGAAGACCTCGTAGGGCTCCATCAGGCGGCCGCGGCCGGCCCCAGGATCGTCGCCCTGACCCAGCTCGTCGCGTCGCGCTGCGCGCGACGGAAGCCGATCCGGGCCTCCGACGCCGGTCCGTGGCCGGTGACGACCGATCGAAGCTCGGCCCAATCGGGCTCGGTGTAGGCCCAGGCACCGGACTCGGAGTCGAAGCGCAGCTCCGGGTCGGGCAGGGTCAGGCCAAGCTCGCGGACCCGGGGCACGTAGATCCCCAGGAACTCCTGGCGGAGCTCCTCGGAGGTCTTGGCCTTGATCCGCCAGTGCAGGTCGCGGTCCTTGGCCCGGTCGGAGCGCGGACCGTGCATCTGCATCAGTGGCGGCCACCAGCGATCGAGCGCCTCCTGAACCATCGCCCGCTGCTCGGGCGTGCCGGCGGCCAGGGTCACCACGACGTCCCGGCCGTGCATGATGTGGACCGATTCCTCCCAGCAGATCTTCTTCATCGTCCGGGCGTACGGCGCGTAGCTCGAATCGCGGAGCGCCTGCTGGGCGACGATCGCGGCTGCATCCACCAGCCAGGCGATCACCCCGATGTCCGCCCACGTCCGGGTGGGGTAGTGGAAGACGTTGTGGAACTTGGTCCGGCCGGCCAGCAGGTCGTCGATCATCGCCTCGCGTGGCTTGCCCAGGTCCTCGGCGACCCGATAGAGGAGCTGGGCGTGGCCGACCTCGTCCTGGATCTTGGCGGTCAGGGCCAGCTTTCGGCGGAGGGTGGGCGCACGCATGATCCAGTCGCGTTCGGGGAGGACGCCCATCAGCTCGCTGTTGGCGTGCATCTCGACGAAGCGGAGCACGCTCGTCCGGTACTCGTCGGGCATCCAGTCGCCCGCTTCGACCTTGCCGCCGGCCAGGACGTGCTCCTCGAAGGCGCGGTAGCGCTCGTCGTGGGGGCGGTCCTGGTTGAACGGCAGCCGGCTGCGCTCGCGCTCGGGCAGGACCGGATCGAGGGCCAGGGGATCGGTCACAGGGGTACCTCCGCGCCCAGCGAGCGCAAGCTCAGGTTGACGTATTCGGCGGCGATCGCCCGGGCCGAGAGCGGACCGTCGGGGCGATACCAGGTGGCGATCCCGTTCAGGGCCGTCAGTAGGTAGGCCGCGGCCAGGGGCGGGTCGGCCGGGGCAAAGGTCCGGGCCTGGCTCCCGTCGGCGATCAATTGCCGCCAGCGGCGTTCGTAGCCATCCCGCCGGGCGCCGATCCGGGCCCGCCGCTCAGCGGATAGCGAGCGCCATTCGCGGACGAAGACGCTGGCCTGCCCGACATCGTCGGTCAGCACGCCGACATGGCCCCGGACGAGCGCTTCGAGCCGCTCGGCGACAGTCCCGCCCAACGTCGAGCGCTCGGCCTCGTCGGCGGCAGCCTCGAACTGGTCGGCGGCCCGCCGGACGATGGCCCACAGGACGTCTTCCTTCGAGGCGACATGGGCGTACAGGCTGGCACCCTGGATCGCCAGGCCACGGGCGATGTCCCGGACGCTGGTTCCGGCATAGCCCTGCTCCCGAAACAGGCCCGAAGCGACCGTTTCGATCTGCCGCCGCCGCGTTTCCACCATGCTGATCCGCTCCTGGCGCCAACCGAACGTTCGTTAGGCACGGTAAAACGCCGCTCGGCGACCGTCAAGCCCGTCGGCGCACAGCGGACGACGAGAGGCCGCGCCGGACGTACCGGCGGGCGGGCGGTACCTGCTGCGCCGCCCGGCAGTACCGCTGGTCAATGGTGGCCCGATTCCGGGGCCGATACCGTCAGCCTTCGAATGGCCAACGAGCGACCCAGAAGCCGGTTGGACCCTGAGCGCGAGCGTGGGATCGTCGTCCGAGCGCGAACCGATGCGGAAGCATACGGAACGCTCTACGACCACTACCTGCCGCGCCTCTACGGATTCGTCTCCCGCCGAGTGGCCGACCGGGCAAGCGCCGAGGCGATCACGGCGAGCACGTTCCAGCGCGGCCTCGAAGCGATCCAGTCGGCGACGCTGCGGACCGACACGCTCGGCGGCTGGCTCTTCCGGGTCGCGGCCAGTGCGATCGTCGACCAGGCGCGCCACGCCGAAGGTGGTGCGCCGGACGGCGTGCGGGCCGGCGACGTGGCCGAGCCCGATGCCGACCACGCCCGGGCGCTGGTCGCCGACGAGGTCGCGACGGCCGCATTTGCGGCCGCGATCGATCGCGACGAGGTGCGTGCCGCACTGCGCCGGGTGAGCGAGGCCCAGCGCCGGCTGATCGTCCTGAAATACTTCGACGAGCTGAGCGACGCCGAGCTGTGCGGAGCGCTGGGCATCTCGACGGCCACCCTCGCGGTCCGCCTCGAGCGATCGCTCCGGGCCCTCCATGCCGCTACGACCAGGAACCCGACCCGGGCCGGCGGCCGGAGCAGCCATGTCGCCTGAGCGCCGCTCCCGAGCCACGGGCCAGCCGCCCGCGCTGACCGTTGCGCCGGAGCAGCCGCCGATGCCGGCCGCCGATCCCCGTCCGGCGGACGATCTCGTTCGGGCCGCGGACCCGATTCCCTTCGACCGCGCCTCGGACCCCGACGAATCGGCCTTGACGGTGCTGGCGACCGAGCTCGGGGCCGCCGGTCGCCGCGCTCGCAATCGCAAGGCGCAGGCGTCCGCTGCCCACCCCGATCCGGGCTTCGTCGAAGCGCTCAGGGGCCATCTCCTGGCCCCCGGCAGCGGGCTCGGTGGCGCCGCGTTCGGTGGCGTAGCGTTCGCCGGAGCGGCGGTGGCTGGGGCCGGCGTCGGGACCAGCCTTGAGATTCCCGTTCGAACCCGCCCGGCCGCGCCGGCAACGCGCAGCCGACGGAGCGGCAGGGCGCTCCGGGCCTGGGCCGTCTTCGCCCTCGTCGTGGTCCTCCTGGTGGCCGCCGCCGGGCTGCTCGCCGGTCGCCTCGTCGCAACGCCGGCCAATCGCGCCAGCGATGTCGCCGGCGCAACCCTCATCCGGGGCGGCACCTCGAGCACGCTCGTGGCCGGCACCTCGCTCCAGGCCGGCGACGAGATCCGGGTCGCGAGCACGGGCCACGCGACGCTCCAGATCGGTTCGAGCCTGGCCCGCCTGGCACCCGGCGCCGACGTCCAGCTCAGCAGCCTGTCGGCCTCGGCCGTCCGGCTCGCGCTCGTCGACGGGCGCGCCTACAACCGGGTCAACGTGCCGGCCGGTGGCTCGTATGCCGTCGCGACCGGGCCCTATGCCTGGACGGCGACCGGGACCGCCTTCGACCTGAGCCGGACGACCCTGAGCGGCGGCGGGACCCAGGTGGTCCTGCTCGCCCTCCAGCATTCGACGTCGGTCACCGGGCCCGCTGGCACGCAGGTGATCCCCGAAGGCAGTGCCGCCACGGCCGTCTTCGGCAGCCCGGCATCCGACGGCCTGACCGTGGCACCGATCCCGGCCAGCGACTTCCTCGATCCCTGGCTGATCGCCAACGCAAAGTCCGACGAGGCCCTCGGCTACCCGATCGGGGCGCTGGCCGGTGTCGCCCTGGCACCCAACGGCACCCCGACCACCGCCGTGTCGAGTCCCACCGGCACGCCGAGCGATACGCCGAGCAGCGCGCCGAGCGATACCCCGGGATCGACGCCGGTCGTGAGCCCGAGCTCGAGGCCGGCGCCGTCGGTAACCCCGGTGCCCACGCCCCGGCCGACGCCGACGCCAACCGCCAGCCCGAGCCCCAGCCCCACGCCGACCCCGACGGCCACCCCGGCCCTGGGCCTGTCGCTCACCTCGTGCCCTGGCGGCGTGGTCATCAACTGGTCGAAGTACAGCGGCCCGGGCTTCGTCCGCTACGTGACCCTGCGCAGCGGGATGCCGACCATCCCCGCCGCCTACAACTCGGGCCTGGCCCTCGCCGGGTCATCGACCGGCACGCTGGGCACGACAAGCGCCGCGGATCCGGGCAACGATGCCGGTGCGACCTACTTCTATCGGACGCTGGCCCTCGGCGCGAACAACAAGGTCCTCCAGGCCAGCCAGGTCGTGGCCGCCTCGGGGGCCAGCCAGTTCGATCTCGGCCCGGCATCGGTCGTCGGCCCGGTGGTCGTCTGGAGCCTGTTCAACCAGCCCGCCTGCTTCAGCGACTACAAGGTCCTCTACTCGGGCAGCCAGGACGGCTTCATCACGATCAGCTCGCGCCTTCAGACCAACACTGCGGTTCCCGATCCGAGCGGCTTCAGCTCCGGCGACACGATCTTCTTCCGGGTCCAGGTCCTGCGGGTGACGCCGCTCGGCCAGTTCGTCGTCGCCCAGACGACCGGCAGCCAGCCCTCCTACACCTACCCCTGAGCCGGACCGGCCGGCGCGCCGGGCCAGGGCTCAGCGGCCGCGCCCAGCGGGTGAAGGCGGTCCTCGGCAGCGCCTGAACCCGGGTCGAGCCGGCGCAGGACGGGCAGGAACCAGCCCGCCACGGCCAGCCCGAGGGCCGCGAACCAGGTCGGGCCGCCCGACACCGAGGTCAGGGCGATCGCCGTCCAGAAGACCGTTGCCCGGAGCTCGAGCAGGGCGGGCAGGGCCACGGTATAGCCGTGAGCGTAGAGCGACGGCGAGGCGACGACGGTGGCCACCCCGATCCGGGCCAGCCCGGCCCGCCCGCGACCAGCAAGCGCCAGCCCGACGACGAGCAGGGCGGCCGCCAGGGCGACCACGCCGGGCACGTATTCGGCCAGGGCCAGGCCGTAGAACGTGCGGGGCACGAGTGGCTGGGACTGGCTGAACCAGTGCAGGCCGTCCAGCCACGCGCTCCAGCGATCGAGCCCGGTCAGGGGCAGGGTGAGCAGGCTCAGGGCAGCCAGGATCCCGAGGCCGGCCAACACCGCCCGCCAGCGTCGCTCGCGGAGGAGCCAAAGCCCGGCGATCGCGCCCTGGGGCTTGAGCATGGCGCCGGCCAGCAGGCCGCCTCCGGCCCACGGTCCCGCGGCAAAGAGCAGGAAGAGGGGCAAGGCCACGTTGCCCACGTACAGGGCCTGGGCGAATGGCGGCCAGGCCAGCAGGACGATCGACCAGCGCCAGCCGAGCCCGACCAGGCGCAGGCCGGCCAGGGCCGCCGCGAGCAGGACCGCCTCCCAGCCGATCGCCACGACCGGCCCGGGCAGGATCGAGAGCGCCGCGGCGAAGGGCAGCGTCGGCGGCGGATAGAGGTAGGGATAGGTCGTCGGGTCGGCGGGCAGGGTCGTGACCAGGCCGCTCAGGTAGATCGGTTGGTCCAGGCGGAAGTGCAGGCCGGCGTTGAGGTAGATGCCCAGGTCGCGGAGGGCCCGGCCCTCGAAGAACGTCGCATCGAAGAGCAGCGAGGCCGTGAGCGCGAGCGTCGCCAGGATCGTCACCGGCTCGAGCCGGCCGGTCGCCAGGACGCTGGCCAGGGCGACCAGGACGACGACCGCCACCAGGATCGGGACCATCGGGGCGCCACCCGGCACCGGCGCCCGCCAGGGCCCGTCCTCGACGGCCAGGTAGCCACTGACACCGGCCACCAGCAGCCAGCCGCCGATCGTCGTCCGCCTCATCGCGGGAGCCTAGCGGTTCGGACCCCCGACCTGCCCGCCGGCCGGCCGCCTGGCTCAGGACCCGCTGAATCGCGGCGAGCGCTTCTCCACGAACGCGGCCAGCCCTTCGGCGTGGTCACCGGTCCGCCCGGCGATGCCCTGGAGCGAGGCCTCGTAGTCGAGGGCCGCTTCGAAGCCCGTCTCCAGGGCCCGGCGCAGCGCTCGCTTGGTCAGGGCCAGGGCCCGCGGCGCTGCCGAGGCGAGGTCCAGGGCCACCCGCCTCGCCTCGTCGAGCAGGTCCTGGGCGGGCACGACCCGGCTGACGAGGCCGATCCGAAGCGCGTCCGCGGCGTTGAGCGGGTCCGGCAGGAGCATCAGCTCGGCCGCCCGGCCGAGGCCGATCAGGCGCGGCAGCAGCCATGTGGCACCGCTGTCCGGGATCAGCCCGATCCGGCCGAAGGCGAGCACGAAGCTGGCCGAATCGGCGGCCAGGCGCAGGTCACAGGCGAAGGCCAGCGACGCGCCGGCCCCGGCAGCCACGCCATTGACCGCCGCGATGACCGGCTTGTCCAGGTCCCGGATCGCGCGGACGAGCGGGTTGAAGCGCTCGCGAACCTCGACGTCGAGCGGGGTCGGGTCGGGCGCCAGGCGCTCCTTGAGGTCCTGGCCGGCACAGAACGCCCGCCCGGCACCGGTCAGGATCACGACCCGGACGCCGGGATCGCGGCCGGCCTCACGCAGGGCGGCGAGGAGCTCGCGCTTGAGCGTGGCCTCGAGGCTGTTGAGCGCGGCCGGCCGATTGAGGATGATCGTCCCGACGCCGTCGGCCACGGTCCAGCCGAGGGCCTCGAAGGCGGGCGCCGTCACCGCGGTCCGCCGCTCAACCGTCGAACGGCCGCAGGTCGTCGTCGGCCAGCACGAACAGGCGGCGATCGATCGGCTCATCGGCGCCGTCGGCGTGATCGGCGACGAAGGCGCTTAGCTGGAGGGCGAACTCGGCGTCGTCCGCCCGGGAGGCGCCGGCGACGAGCAGGTGGCGATCGGGCAGGCCGACCAGGATCGGCCCACCGGCCGGACCGAGAGTCGCCAGGAGGTGGGCCCGGACCTCGGGCAGCAGGATCCGGGTCGCGTCGGGGCCGTCGCCCCGGTCCGAAGACAGCAGCCGGCGCTCGCCCGATTCCTCACCGGTCCACGGTGCGGCGGCCGACCAGGCCCCCAGGTTGGCCATCGCGGCGGCGTGGACATCGGCAGCGTCCACGCCCCATGACACGAGGTGCTCGCCGTTGACCACGACATCGAAGCCCGAGGCCGGGATCGCATAGACGACCGACAGGCCGCCCGGCCCGTCGCCGACCAGGGGCAGGGTGTGGCTGGAGGTGCTGGCTGCGAGCGCCGACCGATTGGCATCGGCGAGCCGGATCCCGACCTGGCCGGCCGGGCGGAGGAGCGGCACCAGCAGCACCCGGGCCGCGTCCCAGTCGTGCTCCGGCGCGAGCGAGACGGGCGGCGCGTCGGCCGCCGCCGGGACGTGGCCACTGACCGGCGAATCGGCATCGATCGGCTCGAGCAGCTGTGGAGCGGCATCCCGCCACGAGGCCGGCGGTCCATCGCCGAGATCACGGGCCAGGTCGCTGCCGTAGTCGCTGGCACCCTGTTCCAGCCGGCGGCGGGCCTCGAGCGTCGCCTCGTCGGCTACCTCGTCGGGCGTCTCGTCGGTCATCGGGCCCTCCTCACCGTCCGTGCCACTGCGGCGCTCGCTTCTCGGCGAAGGCGGCCATGCCCTCCGCCTGGTCCTCGGTCGCGAACAGGTCGAAGAAGGCCTGGCGCTCGGCGGCCAGGCCTTCGGTCAGCAACGAATCGGCCGCCT
>DATGGC010000330.1:0-4651 GCA_035308745.1 Candidatus Limnocylindrales bacterium
GTCAGTGATGATCGTCGTGATTCGGTACGTCCCGGCCGGGACGAGCTTCGAGGTGACGGTCGGGGGCCGGCGCACGCCCTTGGAGTCCGTGCCCTGTGTGCTGGTCACGGAGCGGCCGTCCCAGACCACGCTGTAGTCGGCGGGACCGGTCATCGGCTCATAGAAGCGCCGGACGACCGCGCCCGTGGCCACGTTCGAGATGGTGATCGATACGGCCTCCGGCTCAGCGAGCTCGCCATTGATCGAGACCGTGTCGCCGTAGGTATCGACGACCGGATAGAACGTCGATGCGCTCAGCCCGTCGTCGACGGCGTGGGCAAGCTCGTCGAGCACCGTGACGGTCACCGAATTGTCGGACGGGCTGGCGTCGCTGGTTCCGCTATAAGCGGCATGCAGGTTGTGCGGTCCCAGGGTGTCCAGCTCGACGTTCAGCGACGCCGACCCATCACCCGCGTCGGAGAGCGGCACCGATCCGAGGCTGGTGCTGCCGTCCAGGAAGGTGACCGTCCCGGATCCGGTGACCAGCTCGCTGTGGACCGGCGCCGTGACCTGGGCCGTGAGCTTGGTCGTGGTCCCAGCCGGCAGGTAGGTGCGGCTCGAGGTAACGAGCGTCGTCGTTGGGATCAGGGTGACGTTGAACGAGATCGACCCGGAATTCCCCGGATCGTTGGCATACGTCTGGCTGTAGTCGGCGATGAATGTGAGTGGGCCCAACGGCTCGAGCCCGAGGTTGAGGTCGAGACCACATTCGGTCGTTCCATCCTCGAGCAGGGGGGCAGCGAATCCACTGTCAACGCGGCCGCCCGGTGTTTGGAAGATGTCGAACCAGCCATCGCAGTCGGGCGAGGCAACCCGGGCCTTGAGGATCAGAGGATCCAGGTTCGTGATGACGCTCGAGCCGCCCGCGGAGGGGACCAGGGTGATAGCAGCATGGTGCCGGTTGAAGTCGATCTCGACCGTATTGCTCATGGCTGCACCGAAGGTCCCATCGTCAGGCGAGATGGCCTGGAAGAAGTGCGCGCCGTTGTACGTCGTCGCGAGCGGGCGGATGTCCCACTGCAGCGTCCCGTCCGATGCAGTCCGTCCCGGGAACGAGGTGCCGTTGGACTTGTCCTCGACCTCGACCGAGATTCCGGCGACCGCCGGATTGGCCGTCGCGGTCAGCAGCATGGGCAGGTCGCTGTCCGGGCTGTTGACGCTCGCAGCGAGGGTCAGAGTGACTGGCGTCGACGCATTGGCAGCCGCCGGCGCGACGAGCGAAAGTGCGAACAGCGCGCCGATCGCGATCGACCAGCGCGAGCCCCCGCGGTACATGACCCCTCCCGGAGCAACGAAGAGGGGGAGTGTAGCGTCGGGCTCAGACCGCGCCTAGATGATTCGCGAGAACTCGTGGTCGGCGGGCACCGGGCCATGGCGCCTTCCGTCAGTCGCCACCACGGAACCAGAACGCGCTATGGGCAGCACCCGAGCCGGCCGGCCGCGGAGGCCAGCCGGCTCGACGTGCCCTAGACCGAGATCCGGAGCTCGTAGAGCTCGGCGGTCGGGTGACCGGCGCGCTCGTGAATCCGCATCGCGGCCTCCTTGCTCGGTGCGCTGATCAGGCAGAACGCCTTGCCGCTGACCGGGTCGAGCCAGGCGTGCTCGTAGCTGACGCCTTCCTCGGCCTGGATCGCGACATCCGCCTGGTGGGCGGCCTCGAACTGGGCCTGGCTGATCCCCACGAACCCTTCGTGGACATCCATGAATCGGGCCATCTGATCCTCCTTGGACCTGCAGCACGACGGCCGATCTGCCGTCGCGGACCGCCCGGAGGCGGCCACGTCGAGTGTCCAGTGGTGGCAGGATCTGCACCATGACCAGGACACCGGGGCGGCTGATCGAGACTCCGGATCGGGCCGCCGGCCAGGATCCGTTCGCGGTCGTGCCCCAGGTCCTCGAGCTCGTCCGGCTCACCGGAGCGATCTTCTTTCGATCCGAGTTCCGGGCGCCGTGGGCCTACTGGGCCCCGCCGGCACCGACCCTGCGAGCGGCGATGGCCCCGGGTTCAGGCAGCCTCGTCGTCTTCCACATCGTGTCGCACGGCCAGTGCTGGGTGGCGATGGACGACGGCATTCGCCACGAGGTCTCGCAGGGCGACGTCGTGGTCATGCCCTACGGCGATGCCAACACCTGGGGCTCCTACGAACCGTCCGAGCCGGTCCCGATCGTGTCGCTCATGCCGCCCCTGCCGTGGAGCGAGCTGCCGCATATCGAGCTGGGCGGCGACGGTCCCGAGGTCCGGGTTGTATGCGGCTACCTGAGCGGCGATGCCGTGCTCTTCGATCCGGTCCTGCGGGCACTGCCCTCGCTGTTCGTCGTGCGACCGCCGGCGGGTCCCGCGGCGAACTGGCTGAACGCCAGCGTCGAGTACGCGATGACCAACCCGCCGACCTCACGAGCGGACGGCGCGCGCGATCAGCGCCTCGCCGAGTCGCTGTTCACCGAAGTGCTGCGGCTCTACCTCCAGGAGCCGCGCAACCTCAAGCTGACCGGCTGGCTGGCCGCGCTCGGTGACCCGCTCGTCGGCCGGGCGCTGTCGCTGCTCCACGCCGACCCGGCCCACGAGTGGACCGTCGACGAGCTGGCACGCTCGGTCGCGGCGTCCCGCACCGTCCTCGTCGACGGATTCGTCCGGTTGCTCGGCCGACCTCCGATCCGCTACCTGACCGAGTGGCGCCTCAACCTGGCCTCCGGCCTGCTGCGCACGGGCGACAGCCGGGTCGGGGAGGTGGCCGTCGCGGTCGGGTACAGCTCGGAAGAAGCCTTCAGCCGGGCGTTCAAGCGGGCATTTGGCGCTTCTCCGGGGCATTGGCGCGATGCCGGCGGGTAATCCAGCCATGGCCGGTCCGCCCGTGCTCGTGACCGGCGCCACGGGTCGCTTCGGGCGAGCAGTGGTGGCCGAGCTGCTGGAGGCGGGCGTGCCGGTCCGGGCGCTCTCGCGCACGCCGTTGACGGCCGGCCTGCCCGCCAAGGTCGAAGTCGTGGCGGGCGACCTGACAGATCCGGGCTCGCTCGGGCCGGCGCTCGATGGCGTCCGGTCCGTCTTCCTGCTGTGGACCGTGCCGATCGACTCGGCCGCCGCGGTCATCGAACGCATGGCCTCTGGACCGCGCCGGGTCACGTTGCTGTCGTCGCCCCATCGGACGCCGCATCCGTTCTTTCAGCAGCCGAATCCCATGGCCCGCCTCCATGCCGAGATCGAGGACCTGATCACGGATGCGGGGCTCGACGCGACGTTCGTTCGGCCGGGCATCCTTGCCTCGAACGCCCAGTTCTGGTGGGGACCGGCGATCCGGGCAGGAGATGTCGTCCGCTGGCCCTACGGTTCGGTCGAGACCGCGCCGATCGAGGAGCGCGACGTGGCCGCCGTGGCGGCCCGGGCCCTGTACGAAGACGGGCACGTGGGCCGGGACTACGTCCTGACCGGTCCGGCGTCGCTCAGCCAGGCCGAGCAGGTGAGCGAGATCGGCGCGGTCCTCGGCCGCCGGATTCGGTTCGCGGAGCTTTCGTCCGAGGAATTCCGGCACGAGACGGCGGCCGCCTGGCCGGCTCCGATCGTCGACATGCTGCTCGACGCCTGGCGGGCCGCCGCCGGACAGCCGGCGTTCGTGACGACCAGCGTGGCCGACGTGACCGGCCGGCCCGCCCGGACGTTCCGGGAGTGGGTCGCCGACCACGCCGGCGCGTTCGCGCTGGACGCAGGCCGCTAACTCGAGCCCCTGGGCTGAGTCAGCCCTCGGCGAGGACCTCGCGCAGCTTTGCGGCGAACGCCTCGGGCTCGCCTGGCTGGCCGTACTCATTGCCCAGGAAGCCACCGTGGCCGCCGGGGAAGATCACCGGTGTCTTGCCGAGGCGCTCGGCAACGGCGAATGCGCCGCGGCCGGCCAGTGCCGTCTGCGACTCAGCGCCGGCGCCCAGGACGATCCGGGTCGACGCTGATCGGAGCGCGGCCAGGTCGGGCTCGAAGCCCGTGCACGAGAGCATGTTCTGGGCCAGCAGTGGGTCGTTGCGATTGCCGTCGTCTTCCGTCGGCAGGCCGAACATCGTCGGATCCGGTGCCGGCTGATCCAGGTAGGCCTGGTCGATGGGGCCCTGGTGGCTGACCAGGACGATGAAGCGGGCCATCCCCGCCCCGAATCCGTCGTGCTGATAGGCGTCGTAGACCGCCCGGTTGGCCTTGAGCGCAAATTCGCGATCGGGGACCAGTGCGGCGAGGGGCGGCTCGTGGGCGACGACCGTCCGAACCTGCTCGGGGTGGCGGGCCACCAGGGCGAGGGCGTTGACCGCACCGCCGCTGCTGGCGAACAGGTCGACCGGGCCCCCGCCGAGCTCGGCGATGATCCGGTGCACGTCGTCCGCGTGCTGCTCGGGGGTGGATGGCGCGGACGGATCGGCCTTCACGCTGCGCTCGACGCCGCGCGGGTCGTAGGTGACGACGGTCCGGTCGGGGAAGTGGCCGGCGAGCGTGACGAAGCCACTGGCGCCCATCGGCGATCCGATCAGGAGCAGGACCGGCTCGGTCGTCGAGGCGGACGGTCGAATGTCGTAGGTGAGGGTTGCGCCGGGAGCCTCGAGCGTGCGCGTCGTGGGCTCGGTCATCGTGGTCATTGCG
>DATGGC010000331.1:0-3366 GCA_035308745.1 Candidatus Limnocylindrales bacterium
GATCCTGACCTCGGGCGGGGTCATGGCCAACTTCATGGCGATGACGGTGGCCCGCGACCTGCACCTGGCCCAGGTCCTGGGACTCGATCACCCGCCCCGCGGGCGCGAGCTCGAGGGGGTCCGGGTGTACGCCTCCGACCAGGCCCACTTCTCGATCATCCGGGCGCTCGACGAGCTGGGCTTCCCACCCGAGACGCTCCATGTCGTCCCGGCCGACGGAGCCTTCCGGCTGCGCGCCGCGCCGGTGGCCGCGGCGATCGCCGCCGACCGGGCGCTGGGCCTGCGACCCTTCGCGATCTGCGCCGTGGCCGGTTCGACCAACACCGGCTCCGTGGATCGGACCGACGAGCTCGCCGACCTCGCCGAACAGGCTGGCCTGTGGCTCCATGTCGATGCCGCCTATGGCGGTGCGGCGCGCCTGTCCGAGCGCGATGCCCCTCGCGTCGCCGGCCTGGAGCGGGCCGATTCGGTCACCGTCGATCCCCACAAGTGGTTCTTCCAGGCGTACGACATCGGGGCCCTGGTGATGCGCCGCGGCAGTGACCTGCTCGCCACGTTCCATCGCAGCCCGGAGTACTACCGTGGCGGCGAGGCGGAGGCGGATGCCCATCCGGACCAGGACGGGCTGGGCGCCAGCGAGCCGCTCAACTTCTACCAGCGCTCGATGGAGGGCACCCGGCGCTTCCGGGCGCTCAAGCTGTGGCTCAGCTGGCGCCACCTGGGGACGCGCGGCCTGGGCCGGCTGGTCGCGGCGAACATCGATCTGGCCGCCTATCTCGCCCGGCAGCTCGCGGCCGACAACGCGTTCGAGGCTCTGCCCACGGAGCCCGAGCTGAGCGTCGTCTGCTTCCGGCACCTGCCCGGTGGCGCGGCGGCGGCGGCCCGATTGGACCCCGCAGCCCTCGACGCCCACCAGGACGCCCTGCAGGTCGCCCTCGAGGCCTCGGGCGATGGCTGGCTGTCGACGACCCGGCTGCGCGGCCGGACGTACCTGCGGGCCGGGATCGTCAACTTCCTGACCGTCGAAGCCGACATCGACCGGTTGCTCGACGACCTCCGCGAGCTGGCTGCCGCGACGTGAGGTGACCGTCCGATGAGCCAGGGAGACCGGCCGGACGAGCCCCGGGCCGAGATGATCGAGCTGTCCGGCGCGGGCCGGCCGCTCGGGCCGATCGGGGGCGGCTCGGGCCGGTCGTTCCTGGCCATCGTCGGCCTGGTCGTCGTGCTCGGAATCGCTGGCCTGATCGGCCTGGCGAACCTCGACCGATCGAACCCCAGGCAGCCGCCCGGTCCCTCGTTTGCGCGGCCGAGCGGACTGGCCGTTGGTCCCGGACCGAGCCTGCCGGCGACCGCCTGGGGCCTGCCCGTGGTCAGCGTTGACGCTGCGCTGCAGGCCTTCGACGCCAACCCGTCGGGCGAGGCGGAGGTCGCCGTCGGCGGCTGGTATTCCGGGGTCCGGCTGGTCGAGAGCTGCCAGGCTTCGCCGGAACCCGCCGCCAACTGCGTCTCGGGCTGGAACGCCGTCCTGGAATCGCGGCCCGACACGGTCTGGAGCGGCGACGGCACGGCCCATCCGACCCTGCCGGGCACGAGCGTCCTGAACCTGCGCCTGATCGATCCGATCGTCGCGCCGGATCTCGGCTCGGACTTCAGCGGTCCGTCGCTGGAGGTCGTGGCACCCAGCCGGCTGGTCCTCGTCGGCCACTTTGGCGACGACCGGGTGACGAGCTGCGCAGTGAGCCCGGCGCCGGCCACGGGCTGTCGCTCGATCTTCGTCGTTGACGCGATCCCTGACCGGAACGGCTCGATCTCCACCACCCCGGCAATGCTGCCCCTGCTCGGCTCACAGCTGACCACCGACGCCGTGAGCGGCCTGATCCGGGCGAACCTCCAGCCGGGCGGCTTCGTGCTCAGCTTCGGCGCCGTCGTCTGGACGAGCGCCGTGTCGGTCCAGTCGGTCGTGGAGCCGTCGCCGGTCGGTCCGCCGCCCGACGGCCGGACGGTCTGGCTCGTGCGTGGCTACCTGCCCGCCGCCGACGGCTCGTCCGCCGGTTCGACGGGCGGGGCCGTCGCCAGCTGGATGGCGATCGACGATGTGACCGGCCAGGTCTGGGGACCGCTGGCGTCACCTGTCGTCGTCCAGCCGCTGTCCGGGGACTTCCCGGCGACGATGGCCGGCCTGCCGGTCCAGAGCGTCGGCGAGGCCCTGGCCCGGGGACCGGATCCGAGCGGGCTGACCGCCGTCGCCGGCTATCTCAGCAACGATCGCGCGGTCGAGGGCTGTCCGCCGGCTGCGACGACCGACAAGCCCAACCCGTGCAGCGGTACCCAGCTCGTCCTGGACGACCAATCGACGCCCGTGCTCCAGGCCAACGACGCGACCTTCCTGTACGACATCGTCGTGCCGCCGGGTGCGCCTTCGATCCGGCCGGTGGTCCTGCCGGGGACGAGCGTGCCCGACCCGTGGGCGGCCGCGACCGACATCGCCGGCCGGCTCGCCCCACGCCGGGTGGTCCTCCTGGGCCAGTTCGGCGATCGGCGCTCGCCCGAATGCGCTCCCCGACCGGGCGGCGGCAACGCCGGCTGCGATCGGTCGTTCGTGGTCGACCAGATCGCCTGGATCGAGGGCGCGGCCCAGGGCCCGAGCCTGTTCAACGGATCGACGAGCCGGCCGGTCCACGACCAGGGCGCGGTCAGCCGGGCGGTCGCCGGCTGGTTCCTGCCGGGCGAAACGCCGGCCATCGTGTCGATCACCAGCACCCTGCCCGAGGACGCCGCCGAGCTGACCGGGGTCAATCTCGACGGTCGCCCGCACGGGCTGTACTGGGTCGTCCTGGTCGTGAGCACGCCGCCCAGCGGCGCGACCGGCACCTACCTCGTCTTCGACGACGCGACCCTCAACCTCGTCGAGGTGAGCGCGGGCGGCTAGGCCGGCGGCGGCTCGAGGGCCAGGTCATCGACGACCTCGATTCCGGGCAGGGCAAGCAGGATCGCCGGCGGAGCCTTGACTTTCCACGACCGGCTGCCGCCGCCCAGGATGATCTCGGGCCGCTCCATCACCCGCCGGTCGACCCAGATCGGCAGGCCGGCCGGCAGTCCGAAGACGGTCACGCCGCCGATCTCCATGCCGGTCACCGCCCGGGCTTCGTCGGACGAGGCGAACGACGTGCGCTTGACCCCGATCCGGGCCCGGACCGCGTGGTTCACGTCGAGCCGGGTGGTGGCCAGGACGACGCAGGCGGCGTAGCGCGGCGGATCGGACTTGCCGACGACCATGATCGTGTTGGCCGAGTCGCCCGGCGCGTAGCCGTAGGCCGCGCAGAAGGCCGCCGTGTCGGCCAGGGCCGGATCGCAGGGCAGCAGCTC
>DATGGC010000332.1:0-7272 GCA_035308745.1 Candidatus Limnocylindrales bacterium
GCGGCTTCACCTTCGGCAATCTCGCGCCGGCGGCGGGCCGTCGCCACGCTCTCATGCCAGCCCGGCGGGACGAGGCCGCCGGCAAGGTCGGCCAGGGGGGCCAGGACGAACAGGCGCTGGGCCGCCTCGGGATGGGGAACGACCAGCAGGCGGGCCGCCTTGCCGGGATCGATGCCGGCATCCACGGATCGCCCCGCCGGCGGTCGCTCGATCGCGAGCTGGTCGCGGCCAAAGATCAGCAGGTCGAGGTCGAGCTCGCGCGGTCCCCAGCGGCGGCGGGCCTGACGCCCGAACGCGCGCTCGATCGCCTTCAGCCCGATCAGCAGGACGGTGGCCCCGATCTCCGGCTCTGGTCCGGCCGGCACGTCAAGGGCCGCGACTGCATTGCGGAACTCGGGCTGGTCGGTGACCCCGACTGGATCCGTCGCGAACAGCCGCGAGACGGCGATCAGGCGCGTGTCGGGCAAGGCGGCCAGGGCGTGGACGGCAGCACGCAGTGTTCCGGCCGCATCGCCGAGGTTGGCGCCGAGGCCGACATACGCCCGGACGGTCCGTTCCGCCAATTCGTCCTCCGTCGCCCATACACTCGGACCATGCGCCCGATCTCGGTCCTCATCTTCCACCCCCAGGCCGGTCCGGGTGCCGGTCCTCTGGAAGCACGGCTGGCCGCGGCCCGTGACCGCCTGGCCCGTCTCCACGAGATCGGGTTCGTGCGGGCCGGGGCCACGAACGTCCGGCTGATCAGCGGCCCGCCGGATGGGCTGCGCTTCGGTACCCGCCTGGCGAACGCCCTGCGTGACGTCCCGGATGGCGGGCTGGTCATCCTCGGGTCGGGGGCGATCCCCCTGGCCAGCCTGGCCGACCGGCGCTTGTTCGTCGCCTGCGCCGGTGGCCAGGGGCCGATGGCCCTCAGCAACAATCGCTTCTCATCGGACATCCTGGCCGTGGCCGACGTGAGCTGGTTGCGGGCCCTGCCCCGCGATTTCGCGGCCGACAACGCCCTGCCCCGCTGGCTGGTCGAACGCGCCGGCGTGCCGCTGGCCGACCTGCGCAGCCGCCAACGCCTGGGCGTCGACCTCGATTCGCCACTCGACCTGATCCTGCTTGGGCGGCAGGGCGAATCGATCGACGTCGGGCCGCATCCCGAGGACGGCCGCGTCGTCGAGCGCCTCGAGGGGATCCGGCGGGTCCTGGCCGACCCCTTGGCTGAGCTGGTGGTCGCCGGCCGGACCTCGGCCGCGGCCCTGACCTGGCTCGAAGGGTTCGCCCGCTGCCGGGTCCGGGCCGTGGTCGAGGAGCGCGGCCTGCGTGCGTCCAACCTGGAGGGGTCCGTGTCGCCGGCCGCCGATCATCCGCAGCGGCCGCCCCGCTCGCTGCTTGGCTCGATCCTCGACCGTGATGGCGCCGCCACCCTCGGCGCCCGCCTGGCCGAGCTGGGCGACGCGGCCCTCGTCGACAGCCGGGTCCTCCTCGCCCATCGGCTGGGTGCCGACGAATCGGCGTGGCCCGGGGCCGAGGACCGATTCTCGTCGGACCTGCTCCTCGACACTGCCATTGGCGACCCCTGGTTGCGCGAGCTGACGGTGGCCGCCGCCTCGGCGCCGATCCCGGTCCTGCTCGGCGGCCACTCGCTCGTCGGGCCGGGAATCCGGCTGGTGGCCGCCGGATGAGCTCGGCGGCCCGCTTCGAGGCCGGTCTTCGGCACGGGGAGCCGGCGCAACCCCTGCCGACCGAGAGCGAGCCCACCCTCGTCGCTCAGGTCCGGGCGGAGATCGCCGCGAACGGACCCATCACGTTCGCCCGATTCATGGCGATCGCCCTGTACGACCCCGAGCATGGCTACTACCGCGGCGCACCGGACCGTCCAAGCCGGACTGGCGACTTCCTGACGGCGCCCGAGCTCCATCCAATCTTTGGCGCGGCGATCTCGCGCCAGGTCGCCGACGCCTGGGAGCGCCTCGGGCGGCCCAATCCGTTCGTGCTCCGCGAATACGGCGCTGGCTCGGGGACCCTGGCGGCCACGATCGTGGATGGCCTTCGGGCCGATGGGTCGGACCTGCTCCAGGCCCTGGCCTACGAAGCGATGGAGCTCAATGCGTTCCGGCGGGCCGAGATCGCAGCCCGGGTCGACGTGCCCCTCCGGCCAGGCGGAGCCGGTGACCTGGCGCCGTTCACGGGCGTCGTCCTGGCCAACGAGTTCCTCGACGCACTGCCGGTCCACCGCGTGGCCCAGCGCGACGGCCGGCTTGCCGAGCTGTTCGTCGACTGGGACGAAGGCCTGGGAGGCCTGGTCGAACGGCCGGGTGAACCGTCGAGCCCGGCGCTGGCGGCTCGCCTCGCCGCCGACGGCATCGAGCTCGTCGATGGCCAGGTCGGCGAGATCTGCCTGGGCGTCGAACCGTGGCTCGAAGAGGTCGCCGGGGTGCTGGACCGGGGGCTCGTCCTGGTCATCGACTACGGCCACCACGCCGCGTCCCTGTACGACCCGGCGCGGGCCGGTGGCAGCCTGCGTGCCTATGCCGGCCAGCGCGCCCATGCCGACCCGTTCATTGCGATCGGGCGCCAGGACCTGACCGCCCACGTCGACCTGACCGCGCTCGAGGCGCAGGCCCGGACCGCGGGATTCGACGTCCTGGGCGAGGTGAGCCAGGCCGAGCTGCTGATCGGCTGCGGCCTCGAAGAGCTCCTCGACCGGATTCGGTCGAACCCGGCCACGACCATGGAGGGGTGGCTCGCCGCTCGTTCGGCCATCGCCAGGCTGCTCGACCCGGCCGCCCTCGGTGGCTTTCGGGCAGTGCTCCTGGGGCGGGGCCTGGACCCCGCGCCGCCGCTCATCGGCCTGACGGCGCGCCAAGCCGGGCGGTAGGCCCGCGCCAAGCCGGACCCGGGAGTACGGCATTCGCCCTATTGCCCGCGGAATCGCCGGACCGTCACTCTCTCCATCGGCGCTGGGCACGGCGCCATCGACGAGGGATCGGCCGCGAACTGCACGCGCGCTCGACGCGGCTGATCCCTCGATCCCACCCCCTCTCAACCAATCGCCGGGCCTGCCCATGTCCGCCGGCCGGTCACGATCGGCGAGAGGGTCGGCGAGCACCCCGCCCCGGCGCTCCGCGGTAGAATGGCCGTGCGGGACCGCGCTCTCTCCGCGTGCCTCGGAACTCCCCGACCGCCACTGCGAGGAAGTCTTGACCGGGATCTGGTACATCGTCGGGTTCGGCGTCGCCGGGGTCTCGTTCGTGTTCCTCACGATCGGCGCGGCCTGGCTGATCTCCCACCGCAACCGCGGCGACGTCCACAAGGGCCTGCCCTACGAGTCGGGAATCGACACCTTCGGCGACACCCACGGCCGATTCGGCCTGTCGTTCTACATCTACGCCCTGCTCTTCGTGGCCTTCGATATCGAGGTCGTCTTCATCTACCTCTGGGCGATCGTCTTCCGGAGCGTCCTGCTGGGCGGCTTCGTCAGCATGCTGCTGTTCGTGGGGATCCTGCTCCTGGGCCTGGCCTACGCCTGGCGGAAGGGGGTCCTGACGTGGCGTTGAAGCCCGGGGCCGGGGGCGACAACCTGCCCGCGGTGATCGCCGAGCCACGCGACCTGGTCGAGCCGATCGTCGTGCCCAACACGCTCTGGCAGTCGAGCAACCCGATCGCCTACAACGGCGGCCAGGAATCGGACATCACCCATCTCCGCGAGTTCGAGGAGTCGGGCCTCGGCCGGCGCGACAACGCCCGCTGGGCGGGCCCGCTCGAGATCATCCCGACCAAGGCCGACATCGTCCTGGACCTGATCCGGGCCAACAGCCTGTGGCCGCTCCTGTCGGGCCTGGCCTGCTGCGCGATCGAGATGATGTCGGCGGCGACCAGCAAGAACGACATGGACCGCTGGGGGATGTTCCCCTTCCGGGCGTCACCCCGCCAGGCCGACGTGCTGATCGTGGCCGGCACCTGCACGACCAAGATGGCCGGACCGCTGGTCCGCCTGTGGGAGCAGATGCCCGAGCCCAAGTGGTGCGTGGCGATGGGCGACTGCACCTGCTCCGGCGGCCGCTACAAGCGGAGCTACAGCACGATCCAGGGGATCGACCGGATCATGCCCGTCGACGTCTACGTGCCCGGCTGCCCGCCCCGTCCGGAAGGCCTGATCTACGGGATGATGAAGCTCCAGCAGCTGATCAAGGACCGCCGCGGCCACTGGCCCGAGCGGCCGATCGGCCCGACCGTGCCCGAGGACCTGTAGGTGGATCGTGCCCTCCGGCGCCGCCTCGAAGCGCGCTTCGGCGAGCGGCTGACCGGCCCCGTCCGCCAGCGCCATGACGAGACCGAGATCCGGATCGCGCCGGGCGACGTGCCCGAGGTCCTGCTCGCCCTGCACGACGAACCCGAGCTCCGCTTCCGGATGCTGTCCGACCTGGCCGGCGTGGATACCGGCAGCGCGATGCAGGTCGTCTACCACCTGTGGAGCGACACGACCGGCGACTGGCTGCGGGTGATCGCCGACGGCCTGTCGCGCGACGACCCGCGGGCGCCCTCGGTCACCTTCCTGTGGAAGGGCGCCGAGTGGATGGAACGCGAGGCCTACGACATGTTCGGGATCACCTTCGAGGGCAATCGCGACCTGCGCCGGATCTACATGCCGCCCGAGTACACCAGCTTCCCGCTGCGCAAGGACTTCTTCCTGCCCGACGACGCCTCGCGCTCGCCGGGCGGCGGGGTCCGCCCGATGGAACAGACCCACGGCCCGACAAACGCCGAGGCCGAAGCCCACATCCGCCAGGCCCCCGCGAGCTAGGCCGGCACGAGCCAGACGATGACCACCCGGACCCCCTTCGACATCCCGGCCCACGCCTCGTCGGACGATCCCCGGATCACCCTCGAGGAGCAGCTGGGCACCTTCGAGCCGATCCCGCCCTATCCGCCCCGGACGGAGCGAGAGGCCGAGTTCTACACCCTGCGCGACGGCGAGATGTTCGTGAACATGGGCCCCCAGCACCCGTCGACCCACGGCGTGCTGCGGGTCGTGCTCAAGATCGACGGCGAGAAGGTCGTCGACCTCGACCCGGTCCTGGGCTACCTCCACCGCGGCGTCGAGAAGCTGTGCGAGAACGCCGACTACCACCAGGCGATCTGCTACACCGACCCACTCGAGTACATCAGCTCGCTGTTCTGCGAGTGGTCGCCGGTGATGGCCTTCGAGAAGCTCCTCGACGTGCAGGTCCCGCGCCGGGCCGAATACATCCGGGTCCTGGCCGGCGAGCTGAACCGGATCGCCAGCCACGCCCTGTTCATGGGCTGGTTCGCGCTCGACCTGGGCGGCCTGACCCCGATCCTGTGGAGCTTCATCGAGCGCGACGAGATCGTCGAGATGCTGGCCGCCCTGACCGGCCAGCGGATGCTCTTCAACTACTTCCGGATCGGCGGCGTCAACGGCGACCTGAACCACGAGTTCATGAGCCGGCTGGGGACCTGGATGAGCAAGGCCACGGCCCAGATCAACTCCAACCAGGCACTCCTCAACGAGAACGAGATCTTCGTCCGCCGGGCGCGCGGCTTGGGCGTGATCGACACCGCCACGGCCCTCAACATGTGCATGACCGGCCCCAACCTGCGGGCGACCGGAGTGCCCTTCGATGTCCGCCGGGCGCACCCCTATTCCATCTACCCCGAGCTCGACTTCGACATCCCGACCCGGGTCGAGGGCGACTGCCTGGCCCGCTACCTGCTCCGGATGGACGAGGTCAAGCAGAGCCTGCGGATCATCGACCAGTGCCTCAATGAGATGCCCGACGGCCCGATCATGGCCAAGCTGCCCCGCCTGATCCGGCCCCGGCCGGGACGGGCCTACGCCGCGATCGAGGGTCCCCGTGGCCAGTACGCGACCTACGCCATCAGCGACGGCACCGACCAGCCCTACCGGATGCGGATCCACGACCCGAGCTTCGTCCATCTCCAGACCGTCGGCCTGCTGATGCCCGGCAACCTGATCGCCGACACGATGGCGATCATGGCCTCCCTTGACCCGGTCATGGGCGGGGTGGACAAGTAGATGACCGTGGTCGGACGGACCTGGGAGCGGCTGACGATCCCGGGCAAGATCCTGGCAGTCGTCATCCCGCTGGGCGCGGTCCTGACCGCCGGGCTGGCCCTGCTGATCGCCCTGGTCGGCGGCGCCGTCGTCCAGTTCCTGGTCGACAACCTGCCCCTGGTGCGCTTCGTCGTGGCCGCCACGATCGTGCTCCTGATGACGGTCCCCAGCGCGTTCCTGATCATCTACATGGAGATGAAGGTCATCGCCCTGATGAACCTGCGCTACGGCCCCGACCGGGTCGGGCCGTTCGGCTCGGCGCTGTCGGTGGTCCACGGGCTGAAGGTCCTGATGAAGGAGGACTTCACCCCGACCAGCGCCGACGTGCCGGTCTTCACCCTGGCTCCGGTCGTGGTCTACATGTCCAGCGTGATGTCGCTCCTGGTCCTGCCCTTCGCGCCGGGCATCTTCGGCCAGGACTTCAACATCGGCCTGCTGTACTTCTTCGCGATGGGCGGCCTGACCGTGGTCGGCCTGCTGATGGCCGGCTGGTCGAGCTTCAACAAGTACTCCCTGCTGGGCGGCCTGCGCTCGGCCGCCCAGGTCGTCAGCTACGAGATCCCGCTGACCCTGTCGGTCGTTGGAGTGATCCTCCTGGCGGGCACCCTGAGCATCAACAAGATCGTCCTGGGCCAGGCCGGCAGCGTCCTCGATTGGTACGTCCTGCGCCAGCCGCTGGCCTTCGTGATCTTCTTCATCGCGGTGACCGCCGAGGCCAACCGGACCCCATTCGACCTGACCGAGGCCGACTCGGAGATCGTGGCCGGCTTCGCCACCGAGTACTCGGGGATGCGCTTTGGATTCTTCTTCTTCGCCGAGTACGTCAACGTGTTCATCGCGTCGGGCCTGACCGTGGCCCTGTTCATGGGCGGCTGGAACGCACCGTTCAACTGGCCCTGGCCGGTCACCGTCGGCCTGGATCCGGGCGGCCTCGGAATCGGCCTACTGTTCCTGCTGGCGCTCGGGCCGCCGGTGGCGGTGCTCGTCCTGGGGCTGCCCTTCTACCTGCTCAACAGCCAGGTGAAGTTCTGGCAGGCGCTGATCATCGGCTTCGTCCTGTTCAACCTGTTGGCCGTCGCGGCCGTGCTGGGGCTGGCCTTCCTGAGCTTCGACTGGGTCGTGGGCCTGCTGTGGTTCATGGGCAAGACCTACGTCTTCGTGTTCACCTTCGTCTGGATGCGGGGCAC
>DATGGC010000333.1:0-4970 GCA_035308745.1 Candidatus Limnocylindrales bacterium
ACCGGCGCGAGTTCGACCCGGCGAGCTGGGATGCCGACCAGGATCGGGCCGCGCGCAGCACCGTGGTCGAGGTTCCGGCCGGCAAGGTCGTGTCGGCGACGCGGCCGCATGCGGTTGCCGCATCGGTGGAGGCGATGTTCACGTACAACCCGCTGGAAGCGCTCGCAGCCGTCCCCGCGCCGGTCGCGATCCTGCTCGCGGCGCACGAGGCTCCTGCCGGCCGCGCCGACCGGCTGACGGCGCTGGACCAGGTCCGCGTTCGGACGCGACTGGCACCGATCCGCCGGATCGACCTCTCGTCCGCGGGCCACAACCTGATGCGCTACCGGCCGGCCGAGGTCACGGCCGCGATCCTGGCCGTCAGCGGGGAACCCACCCGCACCTGACGGCGTCCTGACCCTGGGCCGGTCCCTTGGGGGTCGGCGGCAGGGGAGCCTCCGATGCTGACTCGATCGAATGCGCGGCGGCGCGCCGCCATATCCCTCGGCGCGACGGCGGTCGTCCTGGCCCTCGCCGCCTGCTCGAGCAGCGCGACCTCCGCCCCGGCGGGCGCCGCCGACGGGGGCGGTGCCGCCTTTGGGCCAGCCACGGCCGGCCCGATGCCGGCCGCCTCGGCCGGCGACGAGCAATCCATCGACGGTTCGCTCCAGGGCGATGCCTCCGCCCCGCCCGCCGCCGATGGCAGCGTGGCCGTCGACCCGAACACCTACATCGTGCGGACCGGCTCGATCTCGATCGAGGTGCCCAAGATCGACCCGGCGATCCTCCAGGTCCGGACCGCGATCGCGGGCATGGGCGGCTACGTCAGCGACTCCGACGAGTCGAACCAGGCCGACGAGCAGTCGGCGTCGGTCACCTACCGCGTCCCGGTCGCCCGCTGGCAGGACGCCCTGGATGCCATCAGCGGCATCGCGACCAAGGTCGATTCGAGCAAGTCGAACGCTGTTGAGGTCACGGGCCAGGTGCTCGACCTGGGCGCCCGGATCGACAACCTGCGGACGACCGAGACGGCCCTCCAGGCGATCATGGTTCGGGCGACCAAGATCAGCGACGTGCTCGCCGTCGAGTCGCAGCTGAGCGACGTCCAGGGCCAGATCGAGCAGCTGAGCACCCAGCAGGCCCACCTCAAGGACCAGGCCAGCCTGGCCACCCTGAGCGTCCTGTTCGCCCTGCCGCCGACGCCCGACACCGTCGTCACCTCACGCGGCTGGGACCCTGGTGCCCAGCTCGACCAGGCCAGCTCGGCCCTCCTGAGCATCGGCCAGAACGTCGCCTCGGCCGGGATCTGGCTGATCGTGGTCGGCCTGCCGGTGGGCGTCGCGGCCCTGGTCGTCCTGGCCGTGGTCATCTTCGTCCTGCGCCGGGTCCGGCGCTCCGGGCCGCCGGCCCAGGTCAGCCTGCCGCCGGCCGAAGGCTGAGTCGGCGCGCCCGGATCGGGGTACGATCGCGGCCCGCTTCCAGGAGCCGCGATCGATGCCCACCCTGCCTGACCACGTCCAGTCGATCGTCACCGAGATCGAGACCGATATCGGTGAGTCGATCGAGGGTTCGGGCCTGCCCGTCGGTCGCTCGGATTGGGGCGACGCGCCGCGGATTGAACACGCCGTGCGCGACATCCTGGTCGAGATCGGCGAGGACCCCGACCGCGAGGGCCTGCGCGGCACCCCCGAGCGGATGCATCGGATGTACCACGAGCTGACCGCGGGCTACCACGTCGATCCCGCCCGGCTGGTCAATGGCGCGGTCTTTGCCGTCGAATACAGCGAGATGGTGGTGGTCAAGGGGATCGAGTTCTACTCGCTCTGCGAGCACCACCTGTTGCCCTTCTTCGGGACGGCGGCGGTCGGCTACCTGCCCCGCGAGCGGGTGATCGGCCTGTCAAAGATTCCCCGGATCGTCGAGATGTACGCCCGCCGCCTGCAAGTCCAGGAGCGCCTCACCCAGGAGGTTGCCGAGTTCCTGATGGCGACCATCGACCCGCTCGGGGTCGGCGTGGTGATCGAGGCCCGGCACCTGTGCACCGCGATGCGCGGTGTGCGCAAGGGCGGCACGACGATGGTCACCAGTGCCGTCCTGGGCCAGTTCCGGCGCAGCCAGCGGACGCGCGAGGAGTTCCTGGCCCACCTCGAACGGGGCGACTCGCGCGGCTGAGCGCGCCGCACGCGGTGCCAGGCAACGCGGCGAGCCCGGTTCCGCGCCCGGTCCGGGCTGTTGAGGCGGCTTATCGGCTGTCCACCGTCAGGCGGTTGGTGCCGCCACTCAGCTCGATCTCGTAGCGCTGCTTCGAGGCGGCGAAGCCCTTCGTCTCGAAGCCGATCTCGCCCGGCTGATTGATCGGTCCGACGCCCTCGAAGACGACGTCGCCCTTGCCGTGGACCTGTTGGCCGTCGACGCTGACCTTGTTGGCGCCACCCCGGATTCGCAGCCGGAGCGCCGTGCCAGCCGGCCGGTGCAGAGCCAGGTCGTTGGCGCCGCCACTGACCCGGATCGGCACGACGGCCCGTGGGCTGGGGAGGTTCAGGTCAACCTTGCTGACCCCGCCCGCCGCCTCGAGGCTGGCGAGCTCGAGCGCGGCTAGATCGCCGGACAGGCGCGAGACGCCGCCGCGCAGCTCGATCGCCCAGGGCACCGCGCTGTTCAGGGCGATGTCGGCCCGATCGTCGCGCCAGTGGGCGGAGGCCTCGATCAGCTGGCCCGCGATCTGGGCCCGCCACTCGAACCAGGAACGCTTGCCATAGCGGACCGTGACCGTGCCTTCCCGGACGCGGACCTTCGGGATCGCCCCCCGAAATTGGGCGCGATAGAGCGATCCGAGGCTCGCGTCGGCGCGCAGCGTGACGAACGGGGCGCCGGACACGAAGACGAGCCGGCCGCTGTCCACGCCGCCCAGGGGGGCGGTGGACGACGAATCGCCGGCAGCGCCGGTCGGGGCCGCCCCGAGGTCGGTCGTCTGGGCCTGGCTGACCGACAGGCTCCGCTCGACGTAGTCCGCGATCAGCCGGAGCTGGTCGTCGGTGTAGCGTTCGATCGCGCTCCGCGTCGCGGTTCGAAGGGCTGCATATTGGGCGGCGACTTCTTCGATCCGGTCGGCGATCGGTTCCAGGATCACCCGCCGCCGGTCCGCCGGGTCGGCCGCCCGCCGGATGAATCCCGACTGCTCGAGGCGATCGATCAGCCGGGTCGCGGCTCCGGTCGTGAGTCCCGTCAGCTCGGCGATCTGGCCGGCCGTCGCCCGGCCGAGAGTCGTGAGCTGCTCCAGGGCGTAGACGTCAGTCAAGGCCAGGCCATGCCGGTCGGCCACGGCCTGGCTGAAGCGGATGCCCTGGCCGGCCAGCTGTCGCGTGGCGCCGACGACGGCGTCGAGCAGATCCGCCCGCCCCGTTGGTTCGCTTGACATTGGTTTGCTCCCCTGACTATCATCTGCACAGCGCAGATATATAGTAGCGCAACGACCAAACGATAGCAGACCAGCAGGAGGGCCACATGACCCGGAGGACGAAGTGACCAGCGTGCCAATTGAAGCGGGAACCCCGGCCCAGTCGGTGGACGCCCCGGCCACGGGCTGGGTCACGTCCCAGGACGGCACCCGGATCGGCTACCACCAGCTCGGCAGTGGGCCCGGCATCATCCTGGTCCACGGGGCGATGGAGTCGGGCCTGAGCCATCTCGAGCTCGCCCGGCAGCTCGCCGATCAGCACACCGTGTACCTGCCCGACCGGCGCGGTCGCGGCCTGAGCGGACCGTTCGGTTCGGGCTATGCCCTCCACAGCGAAGTCGAGGACCTCAAGGCGCTCCTCGTCGCGACCGGCACCCGCGACGTCTTCGGGGTAAGCGCCGGCGGCCTGATCGCCCTCCAGGCGGCGCTCGAGCTGCCGGCGATCGAGCGCGTCGCGGCCTTTGAACCCGCCCTGTCGATCGACGGCTCGGCGCCGACCGCCTTCCTGGTCGATTTCGACCGCCAGATCGCCGCCGGCCGGACCGCGGCCGCCCTGGTCACGGGCATGAAGGCCGCCCAGATGGGACCGCCGATCTTCAACCGGATCCCGAGCGTCGTGATCGAGCAGCTGACCCGGCTGATGATGGCCGCCGAGGATCGCAAGGCCGGGCCCGGCGACGTCACGATGCGCAAATTGGCACCGACCCTTCACTATGACTTCCAGCTCGTCGCCGAGACGGAGCCGTCCGTGCGGTCGTTCGGGGCGATTCGGCCGGCGGTCCTGCTCCTCGGCGCCAGCCAGAGTCCCGCCTACCTCAAGCTTGCCCTCGACACCGTCGCCGGTCTCCTGCCCGGCGCCCGGCGGGTCGAGTTCGCCGGCTTCGACCACGGTGCCTCGGGCAATCGGAACCGGGGCGGTCACCCAGTCCAGGTCGCGCACGAGCTGCGCGAGTTCTTCGCCCAGCCGGGGCCCAGCCACCACGAGGTTCCAGTGCGATGACCGTTGATCCACACGCCAGCTCGATCATCCGGACGCGCGACCTGCGCAAGACGTTCAAGGGCCGGGGGGGCGCCGTCGAGGCCGTCAAGGGCGTCGACCTCGACGTCAAGGCCGGCGAGATCTTCGGCTTCCTGGGCCCCAACGGGGCAGGCAAGACGACGACCTTGCGGATGCTCGCGACGCTCATCCCGCCGACCTCCGGCGAGGCCAACGTGGCCGGCGTCGACCTCCTGCGCGACCCGGCCAAGGTTCGCCAGCAGATCGGCTACGTCGCCCAGGGCGGCGGCAGCGACCCGCTGATGACCGGCCGGGGCGAGCTCGTGATCCAGGGCCGGCTCTTCGGCATGAGCCGCAAGCAGGCCGAGGCCCGGGCGACCGAGGTCCTTGCCGCCCTCGACCTGACCGAGGCCGCGGGGCGGACCACGGGAACGTACTCGGGCGGGATGCGCCGCCGGCTCGACATCGGGATGGGCATGGTTCACCAACCCAAGCTGCTCTTCCTCGACGAGCCCACGACCGGCCTCGACCCGCAGG
>DATGGC010000334.1:0-11756 GCA_035308745.1 Candidatus Limnocylindrales bacterium
GGGGCTGCCGCCGGCAGCAGCCCCGCCGAGCAGCTCTCGTCCCTGGGCGCGTCGGGCTCGCCGGCCGGGGCGCCGGCCGTCCAGCGGGCGGTCGAGGTCCGCGAGCTCGTGATCACGACCCAGGCCGACAACCGCGGGCCCGCCGGCGAGCCCGCCGGCGGCTCGAGCCCGGGTTCGCCCACCACGCCCGCGGCGGCGGGCGCCCCGCCCTCGATCGCCGACCGCGACCGCGAGCTCGATGAGCTCGCCCGGCGGCTCTACGGCCGGATCCGGACCAAGCTGGCGGCCGAGCTGCTGGCCGACCGCGAACGAGCCGGACTGCTGGTCGACCTGCGATGAGCGAACGAGCCCTCGGCCTGCGCTTCACGGTCACCATCGACGGCCTGTCGCTGGGCGACTGGACGAAGTGCGACGGGCTGAGCATCGAGTACGAGACCAAGGACTACCAGGAGGGCGGCGAGAACAGCTACACCCATCGGCTCGCCGGCCGGGCCAAGTACCAGAACATCAAGCTGACCCGGCCGATCGACAGCCAGTCGGCCGAGATCGCGACCTGGGTGGCCAGCGTGGCCACCAAGCTGATCCGCCAGACGGCCCAGATCAAGGTGATGGACGCCAGCGGGGCGACGGTCGTGGCCTGGAACCTGACCGGCGTCTATCCGACCAAGTGGACCGGCCCGACCCTTGACGTCGGCGGCAACCAGATGGCCTACGAGACGCTCGAGCTGGCCCACACCGGCCTGACCGGATTGCCGACATGAGCCTGCTGGGACTGAACCTCAAGAAGGCCGGCCTGAAGGTCGTCTCGAACGACGCCAAGACCGACCACCTGACGTTCAGCTACAACCCGACCGAGCTGTCGACCGAGAAGTCGGCCAAGTGGAATCGCCCGACGACGACCTCGGCCAAGTCGGCCACCAAGCCCCAGTTCGGCGGGTCCGAGCCGCAGTCGGTGAGCATGGAGATCTTCTTCGACGCCTACGAGGACCTCTTCGGGGACGTCTCGGATGACGTCAAGACCCTGTTCGAGTGGCTCAAGCCGACCACCTCCTCGCTCAGCAAGAACCTGCCCTGCCCGCCGATCCTGGCCTTCGAGTGGGGCAGCAACAAGATCCTGGCCGACTTCAAGGGCTACCTCAAGCATGTCTCGGCCAAGTACACGATGTTCCGGGCCGACGGCACGCCGATTCGGGCGACGGCCTCGATCAGCCTCGAGGAGGTGCCCGACGAGCCCGGCCGCCAGAACCCGACCTCGGGCAGCCTGAACAGCCGGCGGAGCCACGTCCTGCGCGACGGCGACAGCCTCCAGTCGGTGGCCTACCGCGAGTACGGCAGCGCGGCGATGTGGCGCGGGCTGGCCCTCTTCAACGGGATCGACGATCCCCTCCGGCTGGTCCCGGGCACCTCGATCCTGATCCCCAGCTCGACCGAGGCGACCCGGCTGGTCGAGGACGGCGGCAATGCCTGACGGCGGGCAGGCCTTGCGGGCCGAGATCCAGGTCGATGGCAGTCCCCTGCCGCCCGAGGTCGAGCCGCTCGTCGAGCAGGTGATCGTCGACAACGACGTCCAGCTCCCGGACGCCTTCCTGATCGTGTTCAACGACCTCGCCCACGACGTCCTGGACCAGACCGGGATCGCGATCGGGACCAAGATCGAGATCAAGGGCACCTCGCTGCGCAGCCAGCAGAGCGAGCTGCTCATCTCGGGCGAGGTCACCTCGCTGGGCGCCGAGTACTACTCGGGTGGCAGCCGGATCCTCGTCCGCGGCTACGACCGCTCCCACCGCCTCCAGCGGGGCACCAAGACCCAGACCTTCCTGAGCGTCAAGGACTCCGATATCGCCCAGACAGTGGCCGACAAGGCCGGCATCGATGTCGGCACGATCGACGACTCGGGCGAGGTCCACCCGTGGGTCGCCCAGCTCAACCAGTCCGACTGGGAGTTCCTGGCCGGTCGCGCCCGGAACATCGGCTTCGAGCTCACGGTCATCGACGGCAAGCTCAACTTCCGCAAGCCGACCGCCGCCAGCAGCGCGCCGAGCAGCGGCGAATATGGCTCGACCGATCCCTTCCAGCTGGTCTACGGCGAAGACCTCCTCCAGTTCCGGCCGCGGGTCACGGCGTCGGAGCAGGTCGGCTCGGTCAAGGTCTACGGCTGGGATCGGAGCGCCAAGACGGAGCTGACCGGATCGGCCGACGCGGCGACGATCAGCGCCGCCGTGCCCCTCACGCCGGCCGCCCTGGCCGCCGACTTCGATACCGCCGTGTACTACGGCACCGGCCAGTCGTACGACACCCAGCCCGGCGTCGACACCCGGGCCGCGGCGCTGGCCGAGCGGATCGGGAGCGCCTCGGCGGAAGCCGACGGGGTCGCCCGGGGCGAGCCGATGCTGCGCGCCGGGGCGGCGGTCAACGTGGCGGCCGTGTCCAGCCAGTTCGCCGGCCAGTACACCCTCAGCCGGACGCGTCACGTCTTCGACGACGAGGGCTACGGCACCGAGTTCCACGTCAGCGGCCGCTCGGACCGCTCGCTCCTGGGACTGGCCCGGGGCGCCTCGCTCGGGGTCGATGCCGACGCCGGTCCCCGGATCCCGGGGCTGGTGCCGGCGATCGTGACCGACACCAAGGATCCCGACCAGCTCGGCCGGGTGATGGTCCGCTTTCCCTGGCTGGGACCCAAGGACGACACTCCGGCGACCTCGTACTGGGCGCCGGTCGTCCAGCTCAGCGCGGGCAACGCCCGGGGCGGGATGTTCCTGCCCGAGGTCGGCGACGAGGTCCTGGTCGGCTTCGACCACGGCAACGTCGACCATCCCTACGTGCTCGGCGGGCTGCACAACGGGGTCGACCTGCCGCCCCTCCAGGACGACCTGATCGACGGCTCGGACGGCAAGGTCAACCAGCGCGGCTTCGTGTCCCGTCTCGGCCACCAGATCGTCTTCCTCGACTCCGATGCGAGCTCCGGGATCACCCTGACCACCGCCGACGGCAAGATCAGCTTCGAGCTGAGCGAGGCGAAGGGCGAGCTGCACATCACGGTCGACGGCAAGGTGGTGATCGAGTCGACCGGCGACATCGAGCTGACCGCCCAGGGCTCGCTCAAGCTGAGCGGCCAGGCCGGCGTGAAGATCGACAGCTCGGCGATGGTCGAGGTCTCCGGCCAGATGATCAAGCTGAACTGATTCGCTGAAGTAGGAGCCGACGTGGGAGCACCGGCGATCGTCGCCAACGACCAGATCACGGGGGTCTGCCCCAATCACCTGATCATCGGGCCGCTCGGCGTCCCGACGCCGGCGCCGGCCCTGCCCTTCGCCGCGCCGCTGACCATGGGCCTCGCCACCACGGTCCAGATCGGCGGCAAGTTCGCGGCGGTGGTGGGCTCGTTCGGCTACAACACGCCGCCCCATGTCGGGCTCCATGCCGCCGATCCATTCTTCGTGCCGACCCTCCAGATGGGCCAGGTGGTGGTCGGCAGCCTGACGGTCCTGATCGGCGGCCAGGCGGCCGCCACCGCCCAGTCGACCGTCACCTGCTGCGTCGCCCCGGGCAGCCTGGTGCCCTCGGTCGCGACCGTCCTGATCGGCTAGGAGGCAGACGATGAGCGGCGATTTCATCGGCTCGGGCTGGGCCTTCCCGCTGCGCACCGATTCGACCGGCGGGATCGCCCTGGTCAGCCATGAGCGCGAGATCGAGGAGAGCATCCGGCTGATCCTGGGCACCGCGATCGGCGAGCGCCCGATGCGGCCCGAGTTCGGTTGTGGCATCCACGACTACATCTTTGCCCCGACCGACGCCACCACCGCCGGCCGGATCGCCTACGAGGTCCGGGCCTCGCTCCGCCGCTGGGAGCCGCGGATCGAGGTCAGCGACGTGATCGTCGACATCGCCGCGGACGATCCGGCCCTGCTGTACATCGACATCCGGTACACGTTCACCAGCGTCAACGATCCGCGCAACCTCGTCTTCCCGTTCTACGTGATCCCCGTCGAACCATGACCGTGACCGTCCACCCCCGCCAGCCCGGAGCGCATTGACCATGGCCCTGCCCGTTCCGAACCTTGACGATCGCCGCTTCCAGGACCTGGTCGACGATGCCAAGCGCCTTGTCCAGCAGCGCTGCCCGGAGTGGACCGACCACAACGTGTCCGATCCGGGGGTGACCCTGATCGAGCTCTTCGCCTGGATGTCCGACCAGCTCCTGTACCGGATGAACCGGGTCCCGGACCGCCACTACGTCAAGTTCCTGGAGCTCCTGGGCGTGCGCCTCTTCCCGCCGATCGCGGCCCGGGCAGCGGTCACCTTCTGGCTCAGCGCGCCCCAGCCCGACGTGGTCAGGATCGCCGAGGCCACCCAGGTCGCCACGGTCCGCACCCAGGCCGACGAGGCGATCGTCTTCGCCACCACCGACGACCTGGCGATCGTGCCCTGCGCCCTGGCCCGGCCCGGCTCGATCGTCGACGGCAAGCAGTTCCGGGACGGCAGCGCCGGCCTCGACAAGGGCAACGGCTTCCTGTGCTTCGATACGCCGCCCAAGCCGGGCGACGCGTTGATGGTCGGCCTGACCGAGGCGGTCCCCTCGTGCGCGATCACCCTCCGGATCAAGGCCACGATCGAGGGCGTCGGCGTCGATCCCGACCGGCCGCCGCTGATCTGGGAGGCCTGGGACGGGGCGGGCTGGTCCGAATGCGAGGTGGACCGGGACGGCACCGGCGGCCTGAACCGCGACGGCGACATCGTCCTGCACGTCCCGGCCAGCCACACCACCTCGGTCATCGACAAGCAGCGCGCCGGCTGGGTCCGGGCCCGGATCGTCGAGCCCGACGCCGACCAGCCGGCCTACAGCGCGTCGCCCAGCATCCGTGCCCTGAGCGCGTTCACGATTGGCGGGACGGCCACGGCGGTCAACGCCGAGGTCGTCCACGACGAGCTCGTCGGCGTCTCGGGCGGGATCCCCGGCCAGCGCTTCCAGCTCAAGCGCCGGCCGATCGTGCCCGGCAGCGGCCCGGCCATCATCCAGGTCAGCGACGACGAGGGCTGGCTCGACTGGCAGCAGGTCGCGACGTTCGCCGACAGCGGCCCGGCCGACCGCCACTTCGTCCTCGATGCCGCGGCCGGCGAGCTCCTGCTGGGGCCCGGCGTGCGCCAGGAGGACGGCTCGTTCCGCCAGTACGGCGCCGTGCCGCCGAAGGGCGCCCGGCTGGCCGTCCAGACCTACTACACCGGCGGGGGCCGCCAGGGCAACGTCGCCGCCAAGGCCATCAACACCCTGAAGTCGTCGATCCCCTACGTCGCCCGGGTCGAGAACCGCCGCCCGGCGTCGGAGGGCGTCGACGGCGAGGACATCGAGAACGCCAAGGTCCGCGGGCCGATCGTGCTCCGGACCCGGGGCCGGGCGGTGACCACCGAGGACTACGAGCAGCTGGCCCTCGAGGCCGCCCCCGAGGTGGCCCGCGTCCGGGCGGTGCCTGCCGGCGACGGCGTCGACGCCGGCTCGGTCCGGGTGCTGGTCGTGCCCGCGGCCAGTGGCCAGCGCGGACGGCTCCAGTTCGAGCAGCTGGTCCCCTCGGACGACACCCTCGAGAAGATCTCGCGCCGCCTGGACGAGTGCCGGGTGATCGGGGTCCGGGTCCTGACCGAGCCACCGGCCTACCGCGGGATCACGGTCGTCGCCCGCCTCCGGGCCCGCGCCCGGACCAACCCGGCCCGCTTGCAGGAAGCCGCCCTGGAGGCGCTCTATGGCTACTTCCACCCGATCACCGGCGGCCCCGACGGCGGCGGCTGGCCGTTCGGGCGGCCGGTCCAGGTCGGCGAGGTCTACGCCGTTCTGCAGTCGGTCCGCGGCCTCGAGCTGGTCGAGGATGTCCGCCTGTTCGGCGCCGATCCGATCACCGGCCAGCGGGGACAGGCCGTGCCCCGGCTGGACCTGGATCCCAACGCGCTCGTCTTCTCCTACGAGCACCAGCTCCTGGTCGAGGGCGTCTGACGTGCGCGGGATGATCGCCGGCCTGGCCAGCCCCCATCCCCTGGGGGCGAGCCTGCCCGCCCTGTACCAGGAGGACGCCTTCGCCCAGCGCCTGACCGGCGCCCTGGACGAGGTCCTGGCCCCGATCTTCTCGAGCCTGGACACGCTCCACGCCTACCTCGATCCGGCCCTCGCCCCGGACGACTTCCTGGACTGGCTGGCCGGCTGGGTGGGCGTCAGCCTGGACGAGACCTGGCCGATCGAACGGCGGCGCCAGCTCGTCGCCGATGCAACCCAGCTGTACCGGTCGCGGGGCACGGTCGCCGGGCTGGCCGCCCAGATCGTGATCTACACCGGCGGCGAGGTCAGCGTCGAGGACAATGGCTCGGCGGCCTGGAGCGCGACGGCCGGCGGCAAGATCCCCGGCAGCGCGGCGCCCAGGCTGAGCGTCCGGGTGACGGTCGACGACCCGAACGCCGTCAGCCTCGCTCGCCTCGAGGCGGTCGTCGCGACGGCCAAGCCGGCCCACGTGCCGCACACGATCACAGTCGTCGGCCGGACCGGGCGCGCTGCCCGCGGGGCGAAGACCGAGACCACGGCGGAGGAGCCGGCCGATGCCCCGCCAGCTGACGGCGAGGCGCCGCCGGCCTGATCAGGCGCCGCTCGAGACGGACGCCGCAAACGCCTCCGCCGGCGGGACCCGGATCGCCTCGCCAACCGGATCCGCGACGGGCGGCAGGCCCAGGTCGCTGAGCATCTGCTCGTAGCCGCGCCGGGCGCGATGGGCGGCGCTCCGGTCGCCGGCCCGGTCGTGCGCCTCGACCAGCAGCCGCCACAGGGCGTCGTCGTAGCGATCGACGGCGACGCCGCGCAGGCAGGCCTGGATCGCCGCCGGATGGTCGCCGGTCCGCAGGCGCAGCTCGGCCAGGGTCCGGGCCGCGCCAACGGCGGCGATCCGGGCTCGATCGCGGGCTTCGACCAGCCACTCGGCCGGACCATCCTCGGGCAGCAGGTCGCCGCGGTAGCGCTCCAGGGCCGCCCGCAGCGCGTCGGCCGCCGCGTCGTCGTCGCCGGCAGCCCGGCTCGCAGCGGCCGAGGCGAGCAGCGCCTCGAAGCTGACCAGGTCGATCTCGAGGCCGGCCGCCGGACCGAGCCGGTAGGCGTCACCCTCACGCCGGATCAGGCCAGCCCCACCCCGCGGCGTGCCCGGCTCGAGGGCGGTCCGCAGGCTCGAGATTGCCACGTGCAGCAGCCGCGCGGCCGTTTCCGGGTCGGTCTCCGGCCACAGGGCCGCCAGGAGCACCTCCCGATGGACCGGCGCCCCGCCGGCCAGGCCCAGCAGGTGGAGCACAAGCCGGGCACGGGGCTTGATCCCCGACAGGTCGAGCTCGGTCCCATCGACCCGGAGGGCAAAGCCCCCGAACAGCTCGATCGACACGGACCCGGCCGGCGGCGAGCCGCTTGGCGCCGGCCGGGCGGGGCGCGGCGTCCGGACCGCGGTGGCGGCATCCGTGCCGGCCTCGACGATGCCGGCTGCGGGCGGCTGGATCGCGCCGGCGACCGGCCGGACGGCGAGCGGCGGCCCGACCAGTCCGGTCCGGCGCCCGATCTCGTCCGCCCGGGCGTGGTGGTAGTCGGCTCGCTCCGGATCCACGATCTCCAGCGCCCGCTCGAGCAGGTAGCGCGCCTCGCTCACCGAACCCTGGCGAACCGCGGCTTCGGCCTGGGCGACGGCCAGGCCGGCGTCGGGCCGGCCGGTCGCCGTGGCGCCCAGGGCCCGCAGGGCCAGCGCCCAGCCGGCGAGGGCCGGCGAGCCGAGCCCGATGAATCGCTCGGCGGTTGTGCCCAGGGCGTCGAACGCCGCCGGCTCGAGCGGCCGGAGCCAGGCCCGCAGCAGGATGCCCAATCCCGCGGCCCACGGATCGCCGTCGTCGGGCGTGCCGCCGACGGGCTGGGCGGCTGACGTCGCCCCGGCCAGCAGCGATCGGCCCAGGCGGGCCAGCCAGCCCCAGCCGACCGATTCGGCCCGGGCGATGCCGGCCTCGAGGTCGGCAGTTCCGTCCGGGTCGCCGCCGATCAGCCGGGCGGCACCGCGGCCCAGGAGCGTCGCAGCGGCGAGTGCGGGCTCGGCCGAGAGGCCCGTCGCCTCGGGCTCGAGCAGCTCGATGGCCGCGGCCGGCCGGCCACCCGCCAGCTCGGCCAGTCCGCGGACGAGGCGCGAGCGCAGGCCGGCCTCGGACCGGCCGTCGGGCCGGTGGTCGGACCCCGGCCCACCGGGATCGGCCGGTTCCCGGGTCGCGGCCAGTGGGTCGCGCCCGAGGGCCGTCCGCAGGCGGCCCGACCAGTCGGCCGACGGCCCCGGCGACGGCTCCAGCCAGGGCACGAGGGCGAGTCGCTCCCGGCGGCAGGCTTGGGCGGGGATCGCCGCACCGAAGCGGGTCTCCGCCCGCTGATAGGCCTCGATCGCCTCGGCCCAGCGCCCCTCGGCGCGGTGGCGGCGGGCCGCCGCCAGGACGAGCCACGGATCGTGGCGGAGGGTCGCAGCGGGGAGCACCTCGAGCCAGGGTGCCGCCCCGTCGGCGAGCTGGCGGCCCTCGCGGGCGACGAGCCGCTCGGCCGCCTCCCAGTCCTCGGCCCGGCAGTAGGCGACGAGCGCCTCGGGCAATGCGTCGGCCGCCTCGAGGAGCTCGCCGGCGCGCCGGTTGGCAGCCCGGACCGCCGCCTCGCCGCGCTCCTCGAGGAGGACGCCTTCGAGGTGGCCACGGAGGACCTCGTGGTAGCGGTAGGTCTCGTCGTCGATGGCGATCGTGAACACTCGCCGGCGCTCGAGCTCGGCCAGGATCCGGGCTCCGTCGCTCCGCCCAAGGAGCCGGTCGCAGAGCGGCCCGCTGAGGACCCCCAGGACGCAGGTGTCGATCAGGAACGAGCGCAGCTCGGGCGGCAGCTCGGCCAGCACGTTGCGGGTGAGGTATTCGCGGACCATCCGGGAGCTCGACCCCAGGCCGGCCAGGATCCGCCGCCGCTCGTCGGGCGACTTGCCGGTCGTGGCCAGGTGGAAGAGCTGGAGGCCGGCCGCCCAGCCCTCCGTCCGGCGCGCCAGGCGGGCAATCTCCTCGGGACTCACGGCGACCTCGTAGAAGTCCCGGAAGAGGCGTTCGACCTCCCACGAGCGGAAGCGCAGGTCGTCCGCGCCGACTTCCAGGAGCCCGCCCGAGACCCGCCGCCGGGAGAGGTTGAAGGCCGGCTCGGTCCGCGAGCCGATCAACACGCCGAGCGCCGCCGGCCGGTAGTCGATGAAGCGCTCGAGGGCCCGCTCGGCGGGTGTCGACTCCAGGACATGGAGGTCGTCGATGACGAGCAGGATCCGGCCGGCCGCGACCTGCTCCAGCGCGCTGCTCGCCGCCTCGAGCGAAGTCCAGCCTCGGCTCAGCCCAGGCAGGATCGCCACGAACGCCGCTTCCAGGTGCTGGAGGAGCGCCGCCTCCGACTCGTCCCGGCTCTCGGCCCGGTACCACGCCACCGGATCGGGCGACGAGGCGGCAAACCGGGCGAGGAGGGTCGTCTTGCCCGACCCGGCCGGAGCGACGACCAGGCCCACGCCGTGATCCCAGACCCGCGCCAGGCGGTCATGGACGCGCTGGCGGTTCAGTCCCGAGACGACCGGCACCCGGACCTTGGCCGGGGCGACCGGCGTGACCGTCGGGGACAGGCTGGGACCAGCTGTTCGGGCGCGCGTGGAAGCCGGGGGCCTGGTCACTGAATCGACTTGCTGCCTCGACTAGCCGGGCACACGTCAGCCTGAGACGAGGATTGTCGGCCTTTCGGAGCCGGCGCGCCAGCCGGACCAACATCGCCGATCCTCGGAAAAAGGTCGCCTTCCTCGTGCGCCTTCGGACCGTTCGGGGCCCGTTCATCGTGGATAATGGCCCAGCCCCGGCGGCTGGATGAGGAATCGGCGTGATCGTCTGTACGAACTGCGGCCACGAGAACCCCGGCGACGCGACGTTCTGCGAGTCGTGCAACGCGTTCCTCGAGTGGAGCGGTGCCCGGTCGACCGATGCTGCCAACGAGGCGGCCGGCTCGGACGGATCGGCCTCGAGCGGCCCGGACACCGCCGGTCCGGCCGCGGCCGCCGAGCCGCCGGCCGAACCGCCCCCGCCGGAGGCTGAGCCCGCCCCCGTCCCGCCGCCCGCGCCGGCACCGGCTCCGCTGGCGCCTCCGCCCCCGCCCAGCCCGGCTCCGACGGCCCAGCCGGCGGCCACGCCGAGCCCGAGCGCTCCCGTCGTGCCGCCCCCGACGACGCCGAAGGTCGTGCCGCCGTCACCGTTGGCGGCGCCGGTCGTCGCCAACGAACCCCCCGCCCGGGCGCCGGTCGCCCCGCGCAAGGGCGATGCCGGCCGATCGGCGAGCCCGCCCGAGGTCGCGCCGGGCCCGGCGCGCCCGGCCGCCCGGCCGGCCACCAGCGTCAGCGCGCCGGCGGCGGCCCCGATCCCCGGTGGCATCACCTGTGCCAAGTGCGGCACGATCAATGACCCGAGCCGGGTCTACTGCGTCTACTGCGGCGAGGAGCTCCACGCCCAGGCGGCCCCGCCGCCACCACCAGCTCCGGCCGCCGGCCGGAAGATCCCGCTCGTGGCCCTGGTGGCCGTGGCCGCGATCGTGGTCGTCGCCGGCGTTGCCTTCTTCGCCCTGAAGGGCGGCTCCCCCGGCGCGTCGCCGGCACCGACCGCGCTTCCGAGCCTTGCCGTCCTGCCGCCCAGCGCGAGCCCGAGCTCGGCCGCCAGCCCGGCGGCCAGCCCGTCCGTCGCGGCCAGCCCGACAGCCGTGCCGGTGCCCAATCGGCCGATCGCCTTCGCCGGGACGACCAACATCTTCACGATCCAGCCGACCGGCGGCAAGGCGACCCAGCTGACGACGACCGGGGCCAACTTCGGACCGGCCTGGTCGCTCAGTGCGACGAAGATCGCCTGGAATCGGATCGTCGGGTCCGACCCGATCCGCGAGCTGTGGGTGATGAACGCCAACGGCTCGTCGGCCCACGTCCTGACCAAGGCCGCCAACACCAACAAGGCGCCCAGCTGGTCGCCCGACGGCACCCGGATCGCCTTCGTCGCGAAGTACGGCACGACGATCCCCCAGATCTGGGTCCTGCCGGCTGCCGGGGGCACCCCGGTCAAGCTCACCAGCGCCACGTCCGGCGCGACCGAGCCCAGCTGGTCGCCCGACGGCCACACGATCGTGTACGTCGTGGCCGAGCCCGGCCATCTCGACCTGTGGCGGCTGGACCCCGACCAGCCGTCGGTCGCCCCGGTCCAGCTGACCAAGCCCGACGCCGGTTCCGACAACTCGCCGGCCTGGTCGCCGGACGGCACGAAGATCGCCTTCGACAGCACCCGCGACGGGACCGACCGGATCTACGTGATGAACGCCGACGGGTCGAATGTCCAGGCCCTGACCTCGACCTCGCTGAGCGCGGCCTGGCCGGTCTGGTCGCCAGACGGCTCGCAGATCGCGTTCCAGGTCACCAAGGGCTCGGACACCGACCTGGACGTGATGCCGGCCGCCGGCGGCACGCCCAAGGACATCACCCCGGACTCCGGCCACCAGGCCTTCAACCCGGCCTGGTGGTGAGCGCCTGATGCCGGCCACCGTCGAGCTCGTCAACACCTCCCTCGTCGTGGCCCCGGGCAATGCCGTCACGGCCACGATCCGGATCCGCAACACGGGCCGGATCGTCGACGAGTTCAGCCTGGCGCCGGTCGGTGAGTTCGCGCCCTGGATGACCGTCGGCCCG
>DATGGC010000335.1:0-11804 GCA_035308745.1 Candidatus Limnocylindrales bacterium
ACGAGCCGGAGACCCGCGCCTTCGGCTACGACGAGCTGACCCTCGGCGAGCGGATCAGCCGGCTGGAGGAGGCCGCCGCCGTCGCCCGGGACCTGCTCGACGGCCAGACGGTCAGCCGCGACGGGCCCTGGATCCGGGCCGCCGGAATGCGCAATGATCCGCCGCCGGTCCAGGCCCGACTGCCGCTCCTGATCGCGGGCAATGGTGAGAAGCGCGCCCTGCGGATCGTGGCCCGCTTTGCCGACGTCTGGAATGGCGAGGGGCTGCCCGACGACTACGCCCGGCGCAACCGCGTCCTGGACCAGTGGTGTGCCGACGTCGGCCGCGATCCGGCCGCGATCCGGCGGACGGTCGGCATCCCGCCGGTGATGATCCGCGCCAGCCGGGCGGCCGCGGTCGACGCCCTGGCCGTCACCCTGGGCCGGTATGGCGGGGGCCCCGAGCAGGCCCGTGGCTGGGCCCAGAGCTCGCCCCTGGCGGACACGGCCGATGTCGTGGCCGATCACCTGCGCCGCTGGCGAGCGGCGGGCGCCGAGGAGGTGGTCATCGACCAGCCCTCGCCGCTGGATGACGAGACCATCGAACGGCTGGCCGGCTTCGCCCGGCTGGGCCGTGCATGACTGAGCGGAGGTTGCCCAATGCGTGCTGCTGTCTACGAAGGTGAAGGCCGGCTGGTCGTCAAGGACGTGCCGGATCCGGTGCCTGCCGCCGCCGAGGTCCTGATCGAGGTCGAGGCCTGCGGGGTGTGCGGCTCGGACGTGATGATCATCAACATCCCGGCCGGCCATCCCTCGACCCCGCCGGTGATCATCGGCCACGAGTTCGTGGGCCGGATCCGGGCCGTCGGGTCGGCGGTCCGGGACCTGGCCGTCGGGACCCGGGTCGTGTGCGATCCCGATCCCAAGTGCGGGGCGTGCGACTCGTGCCGGGCCGGCCGGCCGGCCAATTGCACCAACATCGTGGCCCTCGGGGTGTACCGCGACGGGGCCCTGGCCCAGTACGTCACGGCCCCGGCCAACAGCATCTATCCGATCTCCGAGGACGTGCCGGCCGAGCTGGCGGCCCTGGTCGAGCCGCTGGCCTGTGTCGTCAACGGCACGAACCGGGCGGCTCTCCGGCCCGGCGAATCGGTGGTCATCTTCGGCGCCGGCGCGATCGGCTGCCTGTTCACGGCCGTCCTCCATGCCGCGGGTGCGGCCCGGATCATCGTCGTCGAGCCGAGCGCCAGCCGGGGCCCCGTCGCCCGGGCGCTGGGTGCGGCCGAGGTCCTCACCCCGGACGAGTGGGCCGCCCGGCGGACCGAGCTGATGCCGACCGGAGCCGACGTCGTCGTCGATGCGGTGGGCAGCGTCCTGCCCCAGGCGATCGGGGCGGCGGGCATGGGCGCCCGGGTGATCATCTTCGGGATGAACCAGAACGCCCGCCCGCCCGTCCACCAGGTCGAGATCGTCGAGAAAGGCCTGTCGATCCTGGGCTCGTACATCTCAAACTTCACCTTCCCGGCGGCGATCCGGTTGGTCGAGAGCGGCCAGCTCAACCTGCGCCCGATGATCACGGCCACGGTCCCGCTCGAGGACACCGTCGCCGGGATCGGCCGGATCCGCTCGGGTGAGGCCGTCAAGATCGTCATCAAGCCCTGAGCCCCGCGCTCCGACGGAGGAACTCCATGCCCGCCAGCCCGCTCCGCGTCGCCAGCGCTCCGGTCTCGTTCGGGGTCGATGAGATCCTGGTCGACGATGCCTGGATGCCCGCCCCGGACGACATGCTCGACTGGATGGTCGATATCGGCTTCGAGGGGACCGAGCTCGGTTCGCCCGGCTACATGGGCGACGCCGGCCAGGTCCACGAGCGGCTGTCGACGCGCAAGCTCGAGCTCGTCGGGGCATTCATCCCCCAGCACTTCAGTCGGGCCGAGAAGGCCGACGAAGACCGGATCAGCCTGCGCGACAGCCTGGCGGTCATGGCCGGCGGGTCGCCGGCCGGCTCGCGCCCGTTCGCCGTCCTGTCCGACCACTTCGACGAACCGGACCGGCGAGCGTTCTCGGGCCGGATCCAGGACCATCCCGAGACCTGGCTGTCGGCAGCCCGCTTCGATACCCTGATCGACAACCTCCACCGAGCAGCCGAGGTGTGCCGGGTGGCCGGCTTCGAACCGGTCCTCCATCCTCATGCCGGAACCTATGTCGAGACAGCCGATGAGATCGCCCGGGTGATGGATCGGATCGATCCCTCGATCATCGGCCTGTGCCTCGACACGGGCCACTTCCGCTTTGGTGGCGCTGATCCGACCCAGTCGGTGCACGACTACCACGAGCTGATTCGCCACGTCCACATCAAGGACTGCCGGACGGCCGTGATGGACGAGGTCAAGGCCGAGGGCAAGAGCCTCGACGAGGCGCTCAGCCGGGGGGTCTTCTGCCAGCTCGGCCTGGGCGACTCCCGGATCGATGACGTGATCGCGGCGCTCCGCTCGTACGACTACGCCGGCTGGCTGGTGATCGAGCAGGACCAGGCGTTGCGCTCCTCCGACACGCCCGAATCGGTCGCCGCGGGGCAGCGCGCCAACCGGGAGTACCTGCGCCGGCTCGGGATCTGAATGGATACGCCGCTCGGGCTGATGGCCCGGACCACACCGACCCAGTACTGGAACGACTCGTGCTCGATCGCCGAGCTGGAGTACGCGGTCGCCAACGGTGCCGTCGGGGCGACCTCGAACCCGACGATCGTGGGCGAGGTGCTCAAGAAGGAAGCCGATACCTGGCTGCCCCGGATCCGGGCGATCCAGGCCGAGCGGCCGGCGGCGTCCGACCTCGACATCACCTGGCAGGTGATCGAGGAGATGGCCGTCCGCGGTGCGGCGATCCTCGCCCCGATCTGCGAGCAGTCGGCCGGCCGGACGGGACGGCTCTCGATCCAGACCAACCCCACCGAGTTCCGGAGCTCGGAGCGGATGCTCGAACAGGGTCGCCGCTTCGCCGGCCTGGCTCCCAACATCCAGGTCAAGTTCCCGGCAACCAGCGCCGGGCTGCAGGCCATTGCCGAGGCGACCGAGCTCGGGATCTCGATCAACGCCACGGTCTCGTTCACCCTGCCCCAGGCGCTGGCCGTCGGGGCCGCCGTGGAGCGGGCCCTGGAGCGGCGCGAGGCCGCCGGTCTTGACGTGGCCGCGATGAGCCCGGTGTGCACCCTCATGGTCGGCCGGCTCGACGACTGGGTGAAGGCCGTCTGCGAGCGCGATGAGATCACCGTCGATCCGGCCGCTCCGAATTGGGCCGGGATCGCGGTCTTCAAGCGCGCGGCCGCGCTCTTCGGCGAGCGGGGCTATCGGACCCGCCTGCTGGCCGCCGCCTATCGCCACCACCTGCACTGGTCCGAGCTGATCGGTGGCGACGTCAGCCTGACGATCCCGTATGCCTGGCAGCGCCGGTTCAACGCCTCGAGCATCGCGGTCCGGCCGCGCTTCGATGATCCCGTTCCCGCGGCCTACCTCGATGAGCTGCGGGCCGCCGTGCCTGACTTCGAGCGGGCGTACCAGCCGGACGGCCTGACGATCGAGGAATTCGACGCGTATGGGGCCACGGTCCGTACCCTGCGCGGGTTCATCGGCTCCTACTGGGACCTGGTCCGGACGATCGACGACGTGCTCCTGCCTAACCCCGACGTGCGCCGCTAACGTCCCGCCGGTCGCCTTGCTAGGCGGTCGGCCGCTCCGCGGCGGGCAGCGCCAGCAGCGCGCGGTGCTCGGCCAGGAACGATGCCGTGGCCTCGATCAGCCGGTCGACGTCCGCCTCGGTATGGGCGCCGGTGAGGTAGCCGCGGACGACGTAGTGGGGATGGACGTAGATCCCGCGCTCCAGCAGCCAGCCCCGGAAGGCGCGCTGGACGGGGTCGTTCTTGTCCATCGCGAAGCGGGCGAAGTCGCGGAAGCGGCGGATCGGCTCGTCGGTGAAGTAGATGACCCACACCCCGGCGCTCTCAGCCACCTGGGCCCGGGCGCCGGTGGCCTCGATGGCCGCGTCGATGCCGCTCGTCAGCCGCCGGCCGAGCCGGCCGAGGTGCTGGTGGATCTGGCCTTCGAGCACGATCCGGGTCGACTCGAGCGCCGCGGCCACGTTGAGGGTGTGGCCGGCGAACGTGCCGGCGAACAGGACGTCGCCCTTGGGCCCCAGGTGGTCCATGACCTCCGCCCGGCCGGCCAGGGCCGAGATCGGGAAGCCGTTGCCGAGCGCCTTGCCCAAGGTCGTCAGGTCGGGAATCACCCCGAAGCGGGCCTGGGCGCCACCTGGCCCGTGGCGAAAGCCGGTGATCACCTCGTCGAAGATCAGCAGCGCGCCGGCCTGGGTGCAGGCCTCGCGGAGGGCTTCCAGAAAGCCGGGCTCGGGCAGGATGGCGCCGGCGTTGTGGAAGACGGGCTCGACGATCACCGCCGCGATCGTGTCGCCTTCCCGGGCGAGGACCTCTCGAACGCTCGCGGCGTCGTTGTACTCGCGGACGACGACCAGGTCGCGAACGAAGGCCGGCATGCCTGCCGACGCGGCGATCGGCTCGGGCGTCGAGCCGGCGGCGTCGTCGGTCGCGAAGTGATGGCTCCAGGCGACGTAGTCGTGCCAGCCGTGGTAGTTGCCCTCGAACTTCAGGATCCGCTCGCGGCCGGTGAAGGCCCGCGCCAGGCGGATCGCGTGGAACGTCGCCTCGCTGCCCGAGCAGCTGAAGACGACCTTGTCCGCCGACGGGATCATCGCCACGATCCGCTCGGCGAGCTCGACCTCGAGCGGATTGGCGGTGGAGAACGAGATGCCATGGGCGTCCATCGCGGTCCGGACGGCCGCGTTGATCCGGGGATCGTTGTGGCCCAGCAGGACGGCCCCGAACGAGGCGTGGAAGTCGATGAACTCGTTGCCGTCGACATCCCAGGTCCGGGCGCCCTGGGCCCGGGTCATGAAGAGCGGGTAGGGGCTCGAGCTGCGCCCCTCGCCCTGCACGCCACCCGGCGAGACGGCGCTGGCACGGGCGAACAGGCGCGCCGATTCCGTTGAGGTGACGGGCCAGGCCGGCGCGCTGGTGGCCGGACCGCGGCCCCGATCGGCCGCGGTCACAAGCCCACGCACGCGTAGACATAGCGGACGCCAGCCCCGGGCGCATCGACCTGGAACCGGTAGGCGCCGTTGGGCAGGACGGTCCCGCGAGGCAGGGCGAAGAGCACGACTGCCCCAGGCCCGGAGCTCGGCAGTCGGTAGCTGGCCTCGGCCGGCCCGCCGCTCAGCGACGCCACGAGGGAAGGGACCCGGCTGAGCACCTGGCTGGCCCCGTCAAGGTCGGCGACGGCCACCTTCGCCGATTGATTGATGCCCGGGAAGGTGACGCCCAGGTAGAGCACTCGATCAGCGGGCAGCGGGACGGCCCGCTGGTCTCGGGGAATCGTCTTGACCGTGCAGGGCAGGTTGGGCTTGCCCGCTCGCTCGATCGGCTTCGCGCTTTCGAGCACGCCTTGCTGGAGGACCAGCAGTGGCGCCCCTGAGCCGGGCAGGGCGGCGGTCGGGTGGGGCAGGGCCGGTTCCTCGCCCGGGCCGGCCGGGGTGGGACTGAGCAGGGCGACCACGGTCCACTCGTTGTCGATCAGCGAGATGTACGCCGCCGGCTCGGCGGCGACGCCACTGGTCGGCGCACTCGGCGTCGGGTGCGCCGTCGCCACGATGGCTGCCAGGCTGGGGCTGGCCGGGACCAGCGCGGCCGGGGTCGTCGGCGCGTGGCCCCAGGGCTGCCAGACCAGTGCCGCGAGGAGCACCACGGTCGCCGCCGCGACCGCGATCGGAGCCCGGCTGCTTCCGGCTCCGATCCGGACCAGCGGCTGGCCGGCCGGTTCAGGCGTTCCGGCGCTACCCGGCAGCTCGGTCGGCAGGCGCTCCTTCATCGCCCTAGGGTAGCGGAGCCCACTGGAGATCGAGGACTTGATCCTCGAGCCAGAAGTGGACGAAGCCGTGCCTGGTGGCGAAGGTCGGCTGGTCGCCGATCAGGTAGTCCGGCGTGGTCTGGTTGAGGCCGGTCCCGAAGACCGGAGCAAGGGCGACCTGGGTCGGCGCCGAGCCGTCGGCGGGCTGGCGCCAGAGCTCGATCGACGTCTCCGAATCCACGGCAGGCGCGCTACTGTAGTGGCCTGCGGTCCGTGCACAGGCGAAGGGGCAGCGATGGAGCAGCGAGCGCGTTCAGAAGCGTTGCCGAGCGGGGATCCCGCGGCGGGGGAGCGTTACCTGCTGCTCGCCGACATCTCCGGCTACACCGGCTTCATGAGCGGCGTCGAGCAGGAGCATGGTGCGGACTTCAGCACCGGGATCCCGGCCGCCTACGCGGTCCTCGGGGCGCTCCTCGACTCGGTCGTCCAGGGCGTCGAGCCCGACTTCGCGCTGGTCAAGCTCGAGGGCGACGCCGTCTTCGCGGCGGCACCGGCGACCCAGCTCGACGGCCACGGCAACGAGGTCCTCGACCAGCTCCGGGCGATGTACGCGGCATTCATCGAGAGCCGCACCCGGGCGATCCCCGCCAACGACCACGTCTGCATTGCCTGCCCGGCCGTGGCCTACCTCGACCTCAAGGTCATCCTCCACCGCGGCCAGGTCGTTCGCCAGAATGTCGGCGCGGGGAGCGACCTGCTCGGCCCGGCCGTGACCGTTGCCCATCGCTTGCTCAAGAACACGATTCGCGAGCAGATCGGCTACAAGCCCTACTTGTTCGTGACCGATGCCGCGGCGGTCGGCCTGGGCCTGGCCGAGGCCGGCCTGGTCCACCGCGAGGAGTACGCCGATGCCGGGCCGGTCGCCGGCCGCATCGTCGAGCTCAGCGTGCCGGCTCACGAGGGCGCCCTGAACTAGCCGTGGCAGTCGGGACGATGCTCCCGACGGTCAGGTCCGGACCGTCAGCGCCACGGCAACGATGTCGCCCAGGGCGAGTGACTCGGCCGCCCGGACGACGTCCTTGATCGGGACGACGTAGCCGCCGTTCTTCGGGTACAACGCGGTCTCGAAAACGGTCTGCCCGATGCGCACCGACGCGGGGATCATGCCCCAGCCGTAGCTCACCACCGGCGCCACGGCGCGCAGGTCGGCGCAGCTGTCGTCCGGGACGGTGACGAAGTGGTACGGCGCCGGCCCGCGCCAAGGCCAGATCTCGGCGCTGAACTCGATCCGGAGCATGCCCGAAATCGTAGCGGAGCTCGACTCGACGTCCTACCGTGAGGGCAAGCTCGCTGTGCGAGGACAAGCTGAACCGCTCGTCACCGATCTTCCGGTACACAGACGCGTGCTGCCCGCGATATCGGTCATCAGGAACGTGGCGGTGCGGGTTTCCCCGTCGTGGGTCACGGGGGCAGCGTGCCCGCCCCGATGGTCGCCCGCACGCGCCACGGACCTGGACTACATGACCGGGAAGGTCTCCGAGACGACGAGGGTCGCGCCGCCGGCCAGGACCGGGCAGCCCTTGGCCGTCTCGACGGCGGCATCGAGGCTATCGGCCTTGATGATCGAGTAGCCGGTCGGCCCCGACTGGGCGTCCATGACCGAGCCGTCGGGCGAGATTGCCTTCGACGAGGAGATCGGATTGCCGCCGTCGATCAGCCTGTCACCGAGCTCGCCGAACCAATTCGTCCAGGCCTGCATGACCTTGGCGCCCTCTTCCTGGGTCTCGGGCATGCTGCCGCCGTAAAACGTGAGCAGGAAATTCGCCATCTCGATCGGACCTCCATATCCGTGGTCGGTTGGACCGCGGCGGTCGCCGCAGTTCCGGCAGTTTGGCCGGTCATCATGAACGACGAATGAACTTCGGGAAATCGACAACGAGAACCTTGGCACAGCGCGCTGGGCGTAGCCAGGCGGGCAGGGCAGGCTGGGCTGACGGGGCTAGCATGGGCCGGTGATCGAGTTCGATGCGTATGCGGTCGACTGCCGCCTGTTCGGTCGCCTGGAGCCCGGCGACGGGCGACTGAGCGACCTGCTCAATGCGTCGGTCGAGCTCCGGCTCAGCCAGGCCCGGATCGAAAGCATCGTCGATGATCGGATCGTGAGCCATGCGCTGCTCGAGGTCCCCCTGAACGAGCTGTATGCGGTCGTGGCCACCGGCAGCCGGGGCGACCCGACCCGCCGGATCAGGACCCGGACGATCGAGGTGGTCGCGGAGCTCGGGCCATACGAGGTGATCGGCGAAATCCACGGAGCACCAGCCTCGAATCCGCTCGTCATGGTCGGTCGTCGCCCGCCTTGGGTCCCGCTGACGAAGGCCCAGATTTCCTACCGGCGGGGCAGCGAGGTGGTCACCGACGAGCGGCTCACGCTGATCATCAACCGGACGCTGGCCAGATCGCTGCGTGCGGTCGATGAGGACGCCGAGCGGCTGATGCTCGATGCCCACGACGCATTGCCGCGAGTGAGCCGCCGCACGTTCGACCCGTCGGAAGACGACGAGGGGGATGACTCGGAGGACGAGGGACCAATCTAGGGGTCAGTGATCGTTGGAGCGGGAGACGGGATTCGAACCCGCGACATTCTGCTTGGGAAGCAGACACTCTGCCAGCTGAGTTACTCCCGCTCGGGAGGCTCCGATCTTAGCAAACGGTCGTCTAGGGCAGGGCCAGCACCGCATCGAGATCGACGGCCGGCCGGCCATGGGTCCCCAGCGCCTCGACCTTGATCCGATGGGTGGCGGACCGCGACCAGGAGGTCGCGAAGACGATCGTGGCCGGTTGGCTGGTCGAGGTCCCGAGGTCGATCGTCCGCATGTACAACCCATCGACGAAGACCGCACACTTGCCGCGGCCGGGTCCGAGTTGGGCGACGATGGCCGCCGCCCGGCCGGTCATCGTGAAGGTCGCCGTGGCTCCCAGCGCCGTCGTCCGCATCACCTCGTGGCCGAGCGCCGAGGCAACGTAGGTCCGGGTCCAGCGCCCGTGGTAGGTGATCGATGAGCTGGTCTCCTCGAGGAGCACCGGCCGCACGGCTGGTCCCAGGACGAGGGCGCCGCGGTGGCCGAGGCGGTCGACGGCCCACGTCCGCCAGTAGCGCGTCGACGCGTAGCCGACCGACGCCGTGATCGACACGCTCGCCGAGTGGGCAGTCGCGACGGTGCGGCCGACTGAGCCCGACATCTGCTGGAGGTAGCTGGTGCCGACTCCGCTGCCGGTGTCGGTCGACGTTGCGATCAGCCGGATGGGGACGTACGACGTCGAGACGCGTCCGCCGACGACGAACGCCGGACGGGCGAAGGCCGACATGGGGCTCGAACGGTCGATGACGATCGAGGCCTCGACGACCGGCGACCGATTGCCGGCATCGTCGACGGCGACCCCGTAGAGGTGCACGGTCACCACCGATCCGACGGGGACGTCCGTGATCGGCCAGGTCAGGAAGGTCAGGCCGCTGTTGCTCATGTCGCCGTAGGGGGGCAGGAGCGTGTCCGGCGAGTCCGCGATCGAGATCGCGGCACCACCGTCGGTCTGGGCGAGGACGAACAGGTGGTCCTGGTCCGCGAACGCCGAGCCCTGTTCGATCGACAGGCTCAGCGACGGTGGGGTGCGATCGAGATGGAGCGAGAACGGGTAGAGCTCGGTCCAGCTCCCGTCGGGCAGGCTCCACTCGAGGTAGGCCGTCTTCCAGCCGTCGGCGGAGGTTCCGCCGTAGGCCGGATCGGTCAGGTCCCAATCGACCATCTGGGTATGCGGCAGACCGAGATCCTCACCGAGGACGAGCCGGCCATTCCCGTCGATCGCCACCGAATTCGACATCCGGAAGCCCGTTGCGCCGGCCGGAGGATATTCGTCGACGGTCACCACCGGGTTCTTGATGTCGGGCGGCGATGGCGAGGTCGCCCAGCCATCGGGGCGAGGGCCGTGGTGGAACCAGAAGTGACCGGGCTCCGACCAGTTTCCGGCTCGGTCGACCCCGCGGACCTCGGCTTCGTGCCATCCCTGTCCGTAGCCACTGACCTCGTAGTCGGGCCCGCAGGCGGTCCACGGCCCGCCATCGAACCGACACTGGAAGGACGTGGCCTCGATCGGCTCCGAACCGACCGGCAGGCTGAACGACGGCGTGTCGTCGTCCACGATCGGCGTCGGCAAGCCGAACCCGACGTTGGGCGGGACGGTGTCCTTGGCCGGACCGATCTTCACCTCGATCGTGACCTGGGCGTCCGGGAGGTCGGCCGATGCGCCGAAGGTCGCTACGGCCCGGTAGGTGCCGGGGGGCAGCGCCGACGTCGTGATCCAGGCGCCGTTGGTGGTCGCTTGCCCGCCCAGCGCACTGTTCATGAGCGTGGCAGATCCGGGGACGTACAGGTCGAGCTGGAGCTCGCCGTCGGTGATCGAGGATCCGTCGCCCACTTCGGCATAGGCCCGCACGTCGACGCGTCCACCGATCGGGGCCGGGTTCTGGCTCGCCGAAAGGCGGATCAGCACGGTCGGCTGCTGGCCTGGATCCAGGTTGATCGACGCCTGGGCGATCGGCCCCCAGTTGAAGACCGAGTCCTGGTATTGGACATACACCGAATGCGGGCCGGGCACGTGCGACCCGCCCGCGTCCGGGTCGTCGAGTGACCAGTCGAGGCCGGTCCCGAGGAACGGGAGCTGGTACTGGCGGGCCTCGCTCAGGACGCCATTGCCGTCCACGGCCGGGCTGTTCGAGACGCGGAGCTCCTGGGGACGGGTGACATCCGTGGCCGAGGTCTGCAGGCGGACGAGGTAACGACCCGTGACCGTGGCCCCATCATCGATCGACACCTCGCCGAACGGGCCGGTCCGATCGCTGTAGAAGTCGACGGCCGCGGGCGTTGGATCGGCCAGGCCAGTCGTATCGACGGCCCGGCCCTGGATCTCGTGCTGGCCCTCGGGGACATCGGTCAGGACCCACGGCCCGTCGCAGCGCGTCCATGGTCCGGCATCCAGCCGGCATTCGAGGTGATCGACAGGATTGGCCGTATGGGTGTCGTCGGTCGAACCCTCCGTGCCCCGGAACTCCACCTCGACGTAGCCGCTGGTGAACGCGCCCGGCGCCGAGTAGACCCACGTGTCGGGCGGCGACAGGACGAGGCCGTCGGCACCGGCCGCGGGCGCGGCGAAGGCCGCCAACGCGAGCGCGATCAACGCGATGACCAATCGTGGTCTGGGCACACCACGCTCCCCCGGGGTCAGGCCGTCCGACGAACGGCGGTCCAGCGATGCTGGCGACTGGCCCGGCCGGCGTCAAGACCCCGGGGCGCACCACGTTCGACGGGCGGTCGATTCGGTGACTCCATGCACCGCTGCCGCCCGTCCGGGTTGCAGGTTCGCCGTTCCCCAGCGCTCGCCGGCGCGTACGCTAGCGGTGCGCGGGGGGACCCGATCGCAGCGCGGTGGAGGCTGCGCTTGACTCCTGGAGCCCAACGAGGAGTTAAGAATGGCGCGATCGTCGGTCGGCGGGCGGCTGCCCCAAATCGGAGCTGCGACGCTCCTCGCCTTTGCCCTGCTGGTCCAGGGTGGAGGAGCGGGCGCGATTGCGGTCGCGGCCAGCAAGGCAGCTCCGTCCGCGATGACATCGACCAACCTGCCGGCTCGCGAAATCGGCCGGCAGCCGCTCAATGTCCGGTCGCTGATCGGCCAGCCATCACCGAAGCAGCCCTTCGATCCCGACGTCGCGGCTGCTGCCCTCAGCCAGTTGAAGGTGCCCGGAGCCAGCTCGGGCGCATCCGGCGGGTCGGCAAATCCGGCCGCCGTGGCTCCACCGCCCGACCTGGCGACCGATTCCGGGCAACCGGCGGCGTCCGTCCCGGTGTCTCAAGCCGGAATGTCG
>DATGGC010000336.1:0-10084 GCA_035308745.1 Candidatus Limnocylindrales bacterium
GCCGTCGGCAATTCGCCCACCGCGCCGGAGGTTGTCGGTAGATGGCTCCTCTCGTCGCTAGATGTGGATCACACCAAGCACGAGCAGAACGATGATCACGATCACGATCACGCCGACGATGCCGACGCCGCCATTCCTGGAGTTCATGGACCCCTCCGCAGATGAGGTTGAGGCCGCAACACGGCGCCGCTACCCGACGCCCTGACCCCCGCTGACCGTTGGCTTGCCAGTGTCACCGCCACGACCTCCAGGGTCATTACGCATCGTCATCAACGCATCGACTCCACCCAACCCGGTCAACGGGTGTGCTCGCCTGCTGGGGCCCTTGCGCCTCTCCGACAGCGTCCTCGTGGGCGTCAGCGAGATGTGGTCATCGAAACGTCACGGACCCGTCATCGCGACGTCATCTTCGGCCGGCACCGTAGTGGCTCGTGGTGCCACGGACTTCCGCGCCTCTTCGAACAGAACCCGAGCTTTGGAGATCCTGGATGCAAACCTTCGTTCGCCGCATGGCGCAGGGCGTCAGCGTGCTTGCCCTGCTCGGCGCATCGGCAACAAGTGTCCTCGCCTCGTCGACTGACCCCGTGGTCGGGCATGTCTACGTGAACAACAACGCCGCGCTCCACAACAGCGTGGCGGGCTTCGCACGCCATCGAGATGGCAGCCTCACCCCGATCGCCGGTTCGCCGTTCGCGACTGGCGGAGCGGGGACCGGAACGCCGATCGGCTCCGCTGGCGCGATCCAGTTCTCAGCCGACGGCCGCTACGTCCTGGCCGTTGATCCCGCGAGCAACGACATCTCCGTGCTCCGCGTCAACTCGGATGGCTCACTTCGTCTTGTTGGAACCGAGGCATCCCACGGCATCACGCCGGTCAGCATCACGGTCCATGGCTTCCTCGTCTACGTGGCCAACGCGGGGGCGGGCGGGAGCGACTACACGGGCTTCTGGTTCTTCGGCGGTCACCTGTTCCCGATCTGGGGCTCGACCGTCAACCTGCCCGACAGCGCGGCGCCCGGCCAGATCCTGTTCAGCGGTGACGGCCGAACCCTCATCGCCACGCGGGTCGGCCCGAGCACAGGCCCGTCGTTCATCGATAGCTTCCGGGTGGGCTTCTTCGGCACCCTGACCCCGGCACCGGATTCGCCGATCCCGGCCCAGCGCATCGGCCCCTTCGGGAGCGCCTTCCGGCCGACCAACCCGCGCCAGCTCTTTGTCTCGAATGCGCACGATGGGGCCGGCCTGGGCAGCGTCTCCGTCTACCACGTCGGGCGCAACGCAGCCCTCACGGCAATCGACGGCTCACCCTTCGCTGACGACCAGACCGCACCCTGCTGGGTGGCCATCACGCCGGATGGCAAGTACCTCTTCGCGATCAACACCGCGAGCTCGACGATCTCGCGTTACTGGATTGCCGGCAACGGGGCCTTGACCCTGCTCGGCAGCACGCCGTTCAACGATCCATCCGGGCTGCGTCCGTTCGACGCCCAGGTCGACCCGTCCGGCCACTACCTGTACGTCGTCGACGCCGGTGCCGTCGCCGTCAGCGCCTTCTCGATCAACGGGGGGACCCTGAACGAGCTCGGCGCATCGCCATTCGCGATCCCCGGGGGCGCGGCCCCATTCGGGCTCATCGCGAATTAGATCTGCGGGTCCCGGCACCAGCCGGGACTCCCACGTCATTCGGGGCAGCTGGACGAGTCCGTCCGGCTGCCTCGACTACGCTTCGGTGACCCACCTGTCCCGGACCGGCAATCACCTATGCTTGCGCCGGCCACGCGGGCCGGCTGAGCTGCTATCCGAGCATTCGAGTCCATGCCCTTCACGCGGCTCGCCCGCCATGTCCTTGAAGAGTGGCGCGCCCTGGAGTGCCGCCTCGCCGAAGTCGAGCCACGTTCCGCAGAGGCCGCTCTGATCCGAGCCGAGGCCGAGGTGCTCCGTCACGAGTACCAGCACCTCACCGATGCAGCCATCGAACACGATCGGCCCGTGCCACCGCCGTTCCCTGATTCGGAAGCATTCATGCCCCCCGAAGCGGCGCCGCCCGACGAGCTCGGCGATGGGCCGGACATCTCAATCCGGCGGTCGCCGGTCTGATCGAAGGCGTCTCAGCCGGCCGGCGATGAGGGGCCCGACTCGACGATCGACGGGAGCGCGGTCCCGTTCCGGGAATGGTGCCCGTGGCCGCGCGCCGGGCCAATCTCCGCGAATTCCCCGGCCCGCGCCCCGTTGACCGGGCCGTCGTCCCTGGCCTCGTCCTCGGCATCGACATAGGGCGCCAGGGTGAACCCGAATTCAGCCCCGCCGCCCGGCGCCGAGCCGGCCCAGACGATGCCGCCCATCGCCTCGATCAGGTGGCGACAGACGTACAAGCCGATTCCGGCCCCCGTCGCGGTCCGACTTCCCGGCGAGCGGTAATAGAGCTCGAAGAGCCGATCGGCCTCGCCCGCGGGGAAGCCCGGTCCGTCGTCGCGGACCGTCACCCGGACCCACGGCGCCTCGTACCGGACGGCCACCTCGACCCGGGCCTGGTCGCCGGCGTACTTGGCCACGTTCGAGATGAGATTGCGCATCACCTGGGCCAGCTGGTCCTCGTCGCCACTGACTACCGGAACGGTCCCGTGCGCGCTGAAGCTGATCGTCAGCGACGGCCACAGCGCCCGCTCCCGGTCGATCACGCTGGCCAGCAGCCGCTGGACCAGCACCGGCCGGGCATCGAAGAAGTCCGCCCCGCGCTCGACCCGGGCGAGGATCACGAGGTTCTCGATCATGCGCTGGAGGCGCTCGGATTCCTCGGCGACACCGAGCAGGATGTCCGCGCGCGTATCCGCGTCGAGGGTCCGCCCGCGCTTCAGCAGGATCTGGGCGCCCCCGTAGATGGCGGTGATCGGGGTCCGGAGCTCATGCGACAGGATCCCGATGAATCGGTCGCGGATGGTGTTGGCCTCATCGCGCCACGAGGAATCGGCGACGATCGCCACGGTCGTCGGCTTGCCCTCGAGCTCCAGGTGCCGGAGGGCGAGCTCGACAGGCAGGACCGAGCCATCGGCGCGGTGGGCGACACTGTCGGACCAGCGCGCCTGGCCCGCATCAGGTGCCTGGATCGATCGGTCATCAGCCGGAATGTCGACCAGGGTCCGCAGCTCTCGACCCACGAGCTCGCCCGGCCCGAATCCGAACAGCGCCTCAGAGGTCCGGGTGGACCAGCTGACCCGGCCGGCGGCGTCGGCCGCCAGGATGGCGTTCGGATCTGCCTCCAGCAGGATCCGGAACCGGGCGTCGCTGGCCCGAATCGCGGCGGCCTGCTCGAGCTCCTGCTCGGTCGCCTGGAGCTGGACCAGGTCCTCGCCATGACGGACCGTTCGAGCGGTGAGCGAGCCAAGCAGCAGGAGGATCGCGATGTCGTCCTCGACGAAGAGGGGATGACCTTCGAGGCGAGCGATGAGCGTTGCCTCGAGCCGGCCGTCCACGAGGAGGGGCACCGTCACCTCGGTCGTCCGATCCGGCCCGAGGTTCGCATCGCTGGCGGATGACCCGCGGCCGGAGGGTCCGTCGGCGCCTCGGCTGAGCTCCACCGGTCGCCCGGCCGCGTCCAGGATCTGGACATTGGTCGCACCCAGGATCGCTTCGGCCGCGCCGGCCAACTGGCTCCACAGGACCTGCGGGCCCTCGCCCGGCCGAGCGGCGACGACCCCTCGAGCCAGGTCGAACGCGGCTGCGCGATGGGCATAGCCGATCACCCAGCGCGGCGGCACGAACGCTGCGAGGTAGCCGAGGGCGGCGAGCAACGCCAGAAGCCGGCTGGCGACCACGATCGAAGGCGCCGAGCTCCCGCCGTTGCTGGCCGCCGAGCCGAGCCCGGCGATGACGATGACCAGGCCGAACAATCCGGTCGCGATGCCGGCCATGACGAGCCGCGAGCGGTGGACGCCCCGGCGGTGAAGGCCCAGCTGGATGAACCGGATCGCCGCCGCGGTCTCGGAGACGAAGAAGTAGACGACCAGGGCAGCGATCACCACGAGGCTTCGCGATCCGATCCCGAGCAGGCCGCCCACAACGATCAGGAAGCCGGCCAGCGCGGCCCAGCTTGCCCAGCGTGGGACGGGCGCAAGCAGGTTGAGCAAGCGGATGACCAGGAACGGCTGGGCAACGAGTGCCGCGATGCCCACGGGCCGTACGATCGCGGCGAGTCCCGGCACGTAGGTGCTGAAGAACGACAGCAGGAAGAGAGCGGCGGTGGTGCTGAACACGGCGACCACGCCCAGCTCGACCGGCCCGCGATGGCGGAGGTAGCGCCACAGGGCGACCCCGAACAGGACGTAGAAGATCAACTCGATCAGGAGGATCAGGGGGTCCACCAGGCGTTCCTCGGAGCTGGTTCTGCCACCACGCATGTTGCAACGCCCGTGGGTGAAACGCATAACGGGCGCATTACAGTTGCCACCCTCGACCGACGAATCAGGGGGCGCCCGCCACGTGGATGTCATGCCCTGGCCCAGGAGGCCTCGCGCTGGACGTCAGCCACCCGGGAGCTGGTCGCGGCGGCGGGTCAGGAGGGCGATCTCGGCAGCGTTGTCGGCGAGCTCGATGGCCCGCTCATACGCCGCCCGGGCCGCCGGAACCCGGCCGGTCCGGCGGAGCAGGTCGGCACGGGTGGCGTGGAACAGCTCGTACCCGTCGAGCTGGAGCCGGTCCACGGCAGCGAGGGCCACATCAGGCCCGTCAACCTCTGCCACGGCGATCGCCCGGTTCAGGGCCACGATCGGCGACGGATCGACGCGGACGAGCTGGTCGTAGAGCGCCAGCACCTGGAACCAGTCGGTCGCGGCCATGTCAACCGCCGTGCCGTGGACGGCATTGATCGCGGCCAGGATCTGGTATCGGCCGGCTGGCGGCCCGCCGGCCGCGACCACCGCCAGCCGTGACCGGACGAGGGCAACTCCCTCGCTGAGGAGCCGCCGGTCCCAGGCGCTCCGGTCCTGGTCATCGAGCCGGACCAGCTCACCGGTCGCCGACAGGCGGGCCGGCCGGCGGGCCTCGATCAGGAGCATCAGCGCCAGCAGGCCGACCACCTCGCCATCGTCGGGTCGGAGGTCCCGGAGCAACCGGGCGAGCCGGATCGCCTCGCCCGTCAGGTCGGCCCGGATCGGGGCCGGCGCGGAGCCGGACGACAGGTAGCCCTCGTTGAACACGAGGAAGAGGACTGCCAGCACAGCGCTGACCCGCAGTGGCAAGTCCTCGGCCCCAGGGACCATGTACGGGATGCGGGCCAGCCTGATCTTGTCCTTCGCCCGGGTGATCCGACGGGCCATCGCCGCCTCCTGGACCAGGAACGCCTTGGCGATCTCGGGAACCGTCAGGCCGGCCACCATCCGCAGCGTGAGCGCCACGCGGGCTTCCGGCGCCAGGGCCGGGTGGCAGCAGGTGAAGAGCAGCCGGAGCACGTCATCGTCGATCGCCCCGGCCGGATCGCTCGATCCATCGTCAACCATGGCCTGCGCCTCCGCGTGGACCCGGCCGCGCTTCGACTCGCGGCGGAACCGGTCGATCGCCTTGCGCCGGGCCGTCGTCGTCAGCCACGCGCCCGGGTTGGGCGGCACGCCGTCGATCGGCCAACGCTCGACGGCGATCGCAAACGCCTCGGCCGCGGCGTCCTCGGCGACGTCCAGGTCGCCGAACCGCCGGGCGAGACCGGCCACCACCCGCGCCCACTCGTCCTGGTGGGCGCGGGTGATCCGGCCGTCAACCGTGGTGTTCACTACATCTCGAGGGGAACGTCGAGGAAGGGCCGGACCTCCACCTTTCGGCCGCACGCCCGGGAGCCTTCCGCCGCGAGCTTGAGCGCCACGTCGAGGTCGGGTGCCTCGATCACCCAGAAGCCGGCGGTGAACTCCTTGGTCTCGACGTAAGGCCCGTCGGTGAAGATCGGCGTCTCGGCCCGACCGTCGACCACTGTCGCGTTCGCGGGGACGCCGAGCCCGTTGGCAAAGACGAAGTAGCCATCGGCCACCAGCTTGTCGTTGAATCTCCCGGTCGCTGCCCAGGACGCGTGGGCCGCCTCGGCCGACGGATGTCCGTACACGTTCGCGGGATCCTCGTGGTTCGACAGATCGTCGATGACCGAGAGCAGGTACTGGGCCATGGCTGAACTCCTCGCGTCGCGGCAGTCGAGCGACCACCTCTCATCCTGACGACGAACGGATTCGACGCAATCGGACAGCCGCGGGCCCGCGTGTTCGCCCGGGCTGCCTAGCGCCAGCCGAGGCCCGGAGCCACGAACTTCAGGATGCTTTCGATCGCGTGGGCGTTGTACTCGACGCCGAGCTGGTTCGGGACCGTCAGGAGCAGCGTGTCGGCGGCCTGGATCGCGGTGTCGCCGGCGAGCTCCTTGACCAGCACGTCGGGCTCGGCGGCGTACGACCGGCCGAAGATCGCCTTGGTCTGGGCGTCGAGGTAGCCGACGGTGTCGGTTGCCTGGTTGCCGCGTCCGAAGTAGGCCCGGTCGCGATCGTCGACCAGGGCGAAGATGCTCCGGCTGACCGACACCCGCGGCTCGCGGGTGTGGCCGGCGGCGACCCAGGCCTCGCGGAAGAGACGGATCTGCTCCGCCTGCAGCTCGTGGAAGGGCACGCCCGCGTCCTCGGTCAGGAGGGTGGACGACATCAGGTTGAGGCCCTGCTGCCCGGTCCATTGCGCCGTCGCCCGCGATCCGGCGCCCCACCAGATCCGCTCGCGCAAGCCGGGCGAGTGCGGTTCGGGGCGCAGCAGCCCGGGTGGGTTCGGGAACATCGGCGTCGGGTTCGGCTTGGCGAAGCCGGCTCCGGACAGCGCCTCGAGGAAGACATCAGCGTGCTGGCGGGCCATGTCCGCGTCGGTCTCGCCCTCGGCCGGCACGTAGCCGAAGTAGCGGAAGCCATCGATCACCTGCTCCGGCGAGCCACGGCTGATCCCCAGCTGGAGCCGGCCACCGGCGATCAGGTCGGCCGCGCCGGCGTCCTCGACCATGTACAGCGGGTTCTCGTAGCGCATGTCGATGACGGCCGTGCCGATCTCGATCCGCTTGGTCCGGGCGCCGATCGCCGCCAGGAGCGGGAACGGCGAGGCCAGCTGCTGGGCGAAATGGTGGACCCGGAAATAGGCACCGTCGGCCCCCAGGTCCTCGACCGCCTGGGCCAGCTCGATCGACTGGATCAGGGCGTCCGCGGCAGAGCGGACCTGCGAGTAGGGCGACGCCGACCAATGCCCGAACGACAGGAACCCGATCTTCTTCATCCCGCGATTCTACGGTGGTCCTCAGTCACCGGGGACGATCACCCGCAGGGCGCCCGGTCGGATGGTGGCCACGATCGGTGTCCGACCCAGGGCGTTGCCATCGGTCTCCACGAGGCGGTTTGGACTCGCCTCGATTCGAACCTCGCGCGCCCTGGCCCGGAAGATATGGCCGCCGTCGCTCTCGCCCAGACCGTCCTGGCGGATCGCCTCCCAGCTCGCAAGCAGCCCGGGCAGCGGTCCCGAGGCCCGAACGACGATGACGTCGAGCAGGCCGTCGTCGGGCTCGATCGGCTCGCGGGGCGCAACGAATGGCAGCATCTTGCCGAAGTTGGCCACAAAGACCTGGGCCGCCTTGGTCTCGGTCACGACCCCGTCCAGGGTGATCTTGTGGGCCACGTTCCTGATCGTGCCGGTCTGGCCGAGGGCGTTGGCCAGGTAGGCCAGCTTGCCCCAGCGCAGCTTCTGGCCGGTCCGGGTGGCGTCCATGACCGCCGCATCGAAGCCGATCCCGCAGGCGACCGCAAAGTCGTGCTCGGCGCCGTCGAGCGTGACGTGACCCAGGTCGATCCGCCGCGTCCGCCGTCCGAGGATTACCTGGGTGGCGTCATGCACGCCGTGGGGCACATCGAGATTGCCGGCGAGGAGGTTGCCGGTGCCCATCGGCACGATCCCGAGCTCGAGGCCCGACTCGGCCAGGCCGGAGGCTACCCGGACTACGGCCCCGTCACCGCCGACCGCCACGACCAGGTCGAAGCCCTTGGCCACGGCCCGTTCCGCTGCCCGCTGGAGCGCCGGCTTGCGGCTGACCATCCTGGTGCTGATCTTCCAACCGGCGGCCCGCAGGATCGTCTCGACCTGGCGGACAGTCCGGCCGATGTGGCGGCCCTTCCGCCGACGCCCGACGATCAGTGCGCGCGTCACCTGGCTGTCGCCGGACCGGGGCCCGTGCCGGCGGCCCGGTGGAGCCGGGCCGAGCGCCAGCGCTGCCACGTTGGCCGAGCGCGAAATGCAGCACTGACGACCACCAGCCAGGCCAGCCCGGCGAGGATGCCCCCGACCACGTCGGTCAGGTAGTGGTAGCCGAGGTAGATCCGGCTGATCCCGACGCCGATCGCCAGAACCGTCGCCACGAGCGCTGCGGCGATCCCCACCCGTCGGCCGAAGATCGACCACAGGATCAGGGCCAGGGCGCCGTAGACGATGACGGCGTTCATCGTGTGGCCGCTCGGGAAGCTGTAGTCGGGCAGGACGTGGGCGTACGGGAGCTGCGGCCGCGGGCGCGCGAAGAACAGCTTCATCGTGCCCTGGAGCACGAGGCTGCCCAAGCTGGCGACGAGCAGGAACAGGCCCGCCCGATAGCGCCGGCGGAGCAGGAGCCAGGCCTCGATGATCACGAAGACCAGCGGCAGGACCATGATCGAGCCGAGGTCGGTGACCAGGTTCATGAAGGTATCCAGGCCGGGCGAGGAGATCCCGTGCAGGAACGGCGTCGCCCACGTGTCGAGGGCGAAGACCTCCTGGTCGCGAACGCCCTCGGCAATCGAGCCGAGGACCACCAGGCAGGCCACGAGCAGCGCGAAGCCCGAGACGACGGTGATCGTCGCGAGCCCGACCTCTCGGGGAGCAGGCGCAGCCGGCGCGGCCGGAGCCGGAGTCGCCGCGGCCGTGCCCAGCGGTCCGGCCTCGCCAAGTGGACGCTCGGGATCCTTGGGCGGCTCCGCGGCGGGGACCGTCTGATCAGTCATTGGCCGGAACGGCGTTCGTGGCCGGCGGGCCGGCCCATCCGCCGAGGCGGGTGAACCACGCATACACGCACAAGGCAGTCACGGCGCCGAACAGGCCGCCGAGCACGTCGGTTGGGTAGTGCTCATCGAGGGCCATTCTCGCAATCCCGACGAGGATCACTTCGATCACCACGGCGACCAGGAGCACGACCCGCAGCAGGTGGCGCCCCGAGGTCCGCCAGAAGCGGATCGTGACGGTGCCCAGGATCGTCAGGCACTCGAGGATGTGGCCCGATGGATAGCTGTAGACCACGCCCGGGATCCCGTCCCCATTGCCCGCTGGACGCACGCGCGCGGTCAGCTCCTTGACGCCCTCGCTGCCGGCCGTCACGGCGACGAGCAGGCCCACGACGATGACGGCCTCGTGATAGTGGTGCTTCCAGACGAGAAAGACGACGAGACCCACGCCGATCCCGATCAACGGCAGGTTCGCCGATTGGGAGACTCCGTTCCAGAGCGCGGGCCAGCCGTCCCAAGCATGAAAGTAGGCGAGAATCGGCTGGTCGAACGCGAACACGACGTGGTTCAGCAGGGCGGCCGTCAGCGCGACGAACGCGGTCATGCTGACGATCGCCACGGCGACCAGCAGGGCGTAGAACTGGTTGGCTTGCGTCTCGTTGGACCGGCCGCCCTCCACTCGGGCCTGGTCCTCGACTGCGACGGGGACGGTGCTCATACGACCGGTACTCCAATCAGCGTCCGTTCCAGTGCCGCGTCTTTGGCGACAACTGGCTCAGGGCTCCTGTCCTGGCGCAAGTAGGCGCATTCGATCTTGAGCCGCTGGCGGAACAGGATGTCCCACTCCTCCGCCGATACGGCCAGGCCGAGCAGGACTCGATCGATGGCCCTGAGGCCTTGCTCGATGTCCGGCCCGGACGCACCTTCATACGCGAGCTCGCCGAGTTGCTGGATGCGCTCCTCGACGGCCTGGGCCTCGGCACTTGTGGTCAGGTGCGCGTCCGAGTTGCCGAGGGCATTGATCACCGCCGCCCGGAGGCGGATGCGATCGGCCTTGTCTGACGAGATGGC
>DATGGC010000337.1:0-7104 GCA_035308745.1 Candidatus Limnocylindrales bacterium
CGCCCCCGGCATCCGGCGCCTGCTCGACGTGCTGCGCGAGGACCTCGGCCTGACCGGCACCAAGGAGGGTTGCGGCGAGGGGGAGTGCGGGGCGTGCACCGTCCTCCTCGATGGCGCGGTCGTCGACTCGTGCCTGGTCCCGATCAGCCAGGTCGAGGGCCATGCCGTACGCACGGTCGAAGGCCTCGCCCCGCGCCGTCCCAGCGTCGACGAACCGGCCACGCCGGCCGACCTGAACGCCCTCCAGCACGCGTTCCTCGAAACCGGCGGCGCGCAATGCGGGATCTGCACCCCCGGGATGCTGATGGCCGGGGAGGCGTTCCTAGCGTCCGGGGTCGCGCCGACCGACGACGCGATCCGCACGGCGATCGCCGGCAACCTGTGCCGCTGCACCGGCTACACCAAGATCATCGATGCGATCGCCCTGGCGGCCAGCCGGCGATGATCGAGCCGCCCCTCGTCTCGCCCACGACCCTGCCCGAGGCGTATCGGCTCCTGGGCGAGGCCGCCTACCGCCCGCTCGCCGGCGGCACCGACGTGATGGTCCAGCTCAGTGGCCAGCTGGGATCGCCGCCGGAGCGGCTGCTCGACCTGTGGCGCCTCGACGAGCTGCGTGGGATCGCCCTCGAAGGCGACGGCCTCACGTTCGGCGCCCTGACGACCTACACGGAGATCCGCCGCTCCTCGGTCTGTCACGACCTGCTGCCGGCCTACGTCGAGGCTGCCTCGACGATCGGTGCCGCCCAGATCCAGAACCGGGGCACGCTCGGCGGCAACATCGCCAATGCCTCGCCGGCCGGCGACATGCTGCCCGTCCTGCTCGCGACCGACGCCGTCATCGTCGCCGGCTCGTCGCGCGGTGAGCGCTCGATCGCCGCGGCGTCGTTCTGGACCGGCTACCGCCAGACGGCCCTCGCCGCGGACGAGATCGTGGTCCGGATTCGGGTCCCGCTGGTCGCCGATCGCCAGGTCCGCTTTCGCAAGATCGGCACCCGCCGGGCGCAGGCGATCAGCAAGGTCGTCCTGGCCCTGAGCTGGGTGGCCGGCAGCGCCGACGATCCCTGGCGGTCGGTCCGGCTGGGGCTCGGCTCGGTAGCCGAACGGCCGATCCGGGCCATGGCGACCGAGGCCGTCCTGGAGGGCCGCCTGCCCGATTCGGATACGGCCAATACGGCATCTGTCAGGGTTGCCGCCGAGATCGAGCCGATCAATGATGTCCGCTCCACGGCCGACTATCGCCGGGCGGTCACGGCGCGCGTGCTCCATCGACTGATCCGCGAGGCCGGCGGCTGGTAGCCCGGAATCGGGGGGTTCCGAACGGGAGAGCGACGTTGATCGAGCTGGGACCGAACCGCTACGGCAAGTCGGCGATCCGCCTGGTCCGGGTCGTCCGGGGCGCCGATGGCCACCAGGTTCGGGACCTGACGGTCTCGATCAGCCTCGAGGGCGACTTCAGGGCTGCCCATGTGGCCGGCGACAACAGCGGCGTCGTGGCCACCGACACGATGAAGAACACGACCTACGCCCTCGCCCGGGAGCACCTGACCGGGCCGATCGAGCATTTCGGGCGGGTCCTGGCCGAGCATTTCGCGGCCTTCCCCCAGGTGGCCCAGGCGACGGTCATGATCAGCGAGCACGCCTGGACGCCGATCCCGACGAACGCCGGGGCGGCCCTCGACGCGTTCGTGCGGACCGAGGAGCTGACCCGCTTAGCGGTCGTCACGGTGGCCGGCGCGGACCTGGCGATCGAGGCGGGCTTCGATGACCTGACCCTGATGAAGACCGCCAAGTCGGCCTTTACCGGCTTCCCGCGCGACGCCTTCACGACCCTGGCCGAGACGAACGACCGGCTGCTGGCCAGCCGGGTCAGTGCCCGCTGGCGGTATGGCGCCGGGCCAGTGGACTTCGACGCCGCGTTCGACGGCGTCTGCGCCACGCTCCTCGACGTCTTCGCCGAGCATCACAGCGCGTCGGTCCAGGCCACGATCTGGACGATCGGCCAGGCGATCCTGGCGGCCCGGCCGGAGATCGACGAGATCCGCCTGACGATGCCCAACCTCCACCACTGGCTGGTGGACCTGGCGCCGTTCGGCCAGGTCAACGACCGCGAGATCTACGTCCCGACCAGCGAGCCCTTCGGCCTGATCGAGGCGACGATCCGGCGCGGGGCTGCGGCCATCGAGCTGGCGCCGGTGGCCGAGGCGGAGCCGGAGCCAGTTGCCGAACGTGAGCCGGAGCTCGAGCCCGAGCCCGAGCCTGAGCGCGAGCCCGACCTGGAGCCCGAGCCCGAGCCGGTTGCTGAGGCCGAGGCCGAGCCGGAGCCGGAGGCCGAGGCCGAGACTGAGCGCGAGCCCGACCTGGAGCCAGAGCCCGAGTCGGTTGCCGAGCCCGAGCCCGAGCCCGAGCCCGCCCTCGTCGCGGCGGCGGCGTCGACCGTCGTCGAGCCCGATCCGCGCCTGGTGGCCCTGGCGGCCACGCCGGCCTTGGCGGTCGTGCTCCCGGCCGGCGTCGAGATCCGCGGTCCCGCCGTGGCCCAGGCCGACCGGGTCCTGACGACCGAGGCGCTCGAATTCGTCGCGGGCCTCCAGCGCCAGTTCGGCGCTCGGCGCCTGGAGCTGCTCGCTGCCCGCAAGAAGCGCCAGTCCGTCCTCGACCGGGGGGTCATGCCGGACTTCCTGGCCGAGACCGCGGAGATCCGGAGCGGCGACTGGACGGTCGCCGGGGCGCCCGCGGACCTCGCCGACCGGCGGGTCGAGATCACCGGCCCGGCCGAGCCGAAGATGATGATCAACGCCCTGAACTCGGGCGCTCGCGTGTTCATGGCCGACCTCGAGGACTCGCTCTCGCCGACCTGGGCCAACGTGGTCGGCGGCCAGGCCGCGATCGCCGACGCCGTCCTGCGCACGCTCGAATTCGACAGCCCGGAAGGGAAGCCGTACCGGCTGAACGACAAGATCGCGACGCTCGTCGTCCGGCCACGCGGCTGGCAGCTCGATGAGCGGCACCTGCTCGTTGACGGCGAATCGGTCTCGGCGTCGCTCTTCGACTTCGGGCTGTTCGTCTTCCACAACGTCCGGGAGCAGCTCAGCCGGGGCACGGCACCGTACGTCTACCTGCCCAAGCTCGAGTCACACCTCGAGGCGCGCCTCTGGAACGATGTCTTCAAGGCCGCCCAGTCCTCGCTCGGGATCCCTGTCGGCACGATCCGGGCAACGGTCCTGATCGAGACGATCCTGGCCGCGTTCGAGATGGACGAGATCCTGTACGAGCTGCGCGAGCACGCCGCCGGCCTCAACGCCGGGCGCTGGGACTACCTCTTCAGCTGCATCAAGAAGTTCCGCTCGCAGTCGCACCTGGTCTTGCCCGACCGGGCCCAGCTGACCATGACCGTGCCGTTCATGCGCGCGTACACCCAGCTCCTGGTCCAGACCTGCCACCGTCGAGGCGCCCACGCGATCGGCGGGATGGCCGCGTTCATCCCGTCACGCAAGGATCCCGAGGTCAATGCCGCGGCGATGGCCAAGGTGCGCGAGGACAAGGAGCGCGAGTCGAGCGACGGGTTCGACGGAACCTGGGTCGCCCATCCCGACCTGGTCCCGCTGGCGACCGACATCTTCGACCGGGTCCTGGGAACGTCCACCGACCAGAAGTCGCGACCGCGGCCGCCGGTCACCGTCTCCGCCGCTGAGCTGCTCAATCTCGCCGTCGATGGCGGCCAGGTGACCGAGGCTGGAGTGCGGACCAACGTGTCGGTCGCGCTTCAGTATCTCGACTCGTGGCTGTTAGGCAACGGTGCCGCCGCGATCAACAACCTGATGGAGGACGCCGCGACCGCCGAGATCTGCCGCTCGCAGCTCTGGCAGTGGCGCGCCACCCGGACCCGCCTGGCCGACGGCCGCGTCTTCGACGGCGACCTGTACAAGAAGATCCGCCACGAGGAGCTCGGCAAGCTGGGCGGAACCCCGAGCGGCCGTCTTGGCGATGCCGTGACGGTCCTCGACCAGCTGGTCTTCGCCAACGGCTTCCCCGACTTCCTGACCATCGAGGCCTACCGCCTCCTGGACTGACGGCTGGTGGCCGCGCCAGAGCCGATCGCCGTAGACTGCCGCCATGGACGATCTCGACGGACCCATCGCCGCGCCCGACAACCACAAGGTGATCTTCGAGAACGAGCTCGTGCGCGTGCTCGACATCGTGATCCCCGTTGGGACAACGGCGCCCCTGCACACGCACCGGACACCGACCCTGCTGTACCACGTCTCAGGCGATCATTCGATCCGCCGCGACGCCCAGGGTGGGATCCTGCGCGACACGCGCGCCGACCCGGACTTCAAGAACGACAAGGTCACGTTCCAGCCGCCGACGCCCGAGCACACCCTCGAGAACACGGGCTCCGAGGACATCCACGTGATCGGGGTCGAGCTCAAGGATCACGCCGGCTAGCCCAGGTTCGAGCCCGCGCCCCTCGGCCCTCCTGCATCAGATGAATGTTGGCGACCACCTTCGGGCCAACGCCGTCGCGTTTCGGCTTCTTGCGCAGGAATCAGGCACGAACGGCCCAAGCCCGGTCGCGCCACGGCCTGTGGTGCAGGAAACCGACGTGTCCAACGGGGCGGCGGTCGCTTGTATTCATCTGATGCAGGTCGGGCCTCGGGCCCTCGGCTCAGGCGACCCAACCCGACCCGTTCAGTCGTTGAGGCGGCGCTCGACGAAGTGGCCGTCGCCGCGCTGGCCGACGAAGAGGCCATCGCGGATCACGGCCCGACCGCGGACGAAGACTGACCGGACAGCGCCCCGAACTGCTAATCCCTCGAACGCGGTGTAGTCCGAGGTGTGGTGGAGGTCCGTGGCTCGGATCGTTCGTTCCGCCAACGGATCGAAGAGGACCAGGTCCGCATCGCGGCCGCGCTCCAGCACCCCCTTCGAGCCGAGGCCAAACAGTCGCGCCGGCGCCGCGGACAGCAGCTCGACCAGCCCCTCAGCGGTAAGACGCCCCGTCGCGACGCCCTCGGACCAGGCGATGGCCAGGAGCGTCTCGATCCCCGGCGCGCCGTTGCTCATCTGGTTGAACGGCACGCCCGCGACCCGCTTCTCGACGGCGACTCGATCCGGAACGTGGTCGGTGGCCACCAGGTCGAGCGAGCCGTCGGCCAGCCCGGTCCACAGCGCGTCGCGATCCGTGGCGGAGCGGAGCGGCGGCGAGATCACGACCTTGGCCACCTCGGCATCGTCGGGGTCGAGATAGCGCTCGTCGGTCAGGGCCAGGTAGTGCGGGCAGGTCTCGGCCGAGGCGCGCACGCCGCGAGCCTTCGCGGCGCGAACGGCCTCCAGGGCCCCAAGGGACGACAGGTGGACCACGTGGACCGGCGCATCGGCGGCCTCGGCGAAGGCCATCGTCCGGGCCGTCGCGATCGCCTCGGCCAGCGCCGGTCGCGACGAGGCGTGGAAGCGCGGCGCGGTATTGCCGCGGGCGAGTTCAGCCGCAACCGAGGCGTCGATCAGGGCGGGATCCTCGCAATGGACCTCGAGCCGCCCGCCCCGCGCGCCCATCGTCCGGATGGCCTCGAACAGGCGCTCGTTGTCGAGCCGGAAGTCGAAGACCATGAACGCCTTGGCCGTCGGCACGCCCGAGTCGACGATCGTTGCCAGCTCGCCCACGGGATCGTCCATCCGGCCACTGATCGCCAGGCTGACCGCGTAGTCGACGGCCGCGTCGGACGAGGTGGCAGCCCGCCACTCCGACAATCCAGCGACGAGCGATCGCTCCGCGGCGGGCGACGAACCCGTGCCCGGGTTGTTGAACGCCAGGAAGGTCGTGGTGCCCCCGAACGCGGCGGCGACCGAATCCTGGAAGAAGCGATCCGGCTCGGCGTCCGAGGCGACCCGGGTATGAGTGTGGACGTCGACGATCCCCGGCAGGACGAGGAGGCCGGCTGCGTCGACGACCTCCCGGGCCGAGGCGGCCAGCGACGACAGGTCGGGTTCGATCGCCGAAATGCGGCCGCCCTCGACGGCCAGGTCGGCTCGGAACGAGCCGGCCGGAGTCACGATCGTCCCGCCGCGGACGACGAGGTCGGCCGTCAGTCGACCTCGCGGATCGTGATCGGCTGGGCGCCCAGCCAGAGGCAGCGCCGACCGACCTCGCGCAGGCGGTCGGCCCAGCCTTCATCCAATTCGATCGAGGCGAAGTGGTTCGCCGCCAGCTGGCCGACCTTCGAGCTGGTCGTGCAGGCACCATAGGGGAAGAAGATCTCGCACTCGCTGATCCCGCCGGGGTACATCGCCAGCTGGCCCGGGGCCGGGTGCGAGGTGTGGTTCTCGTAGTCGATCCCCGGTCGCAGGTCGCCGTACGGGATCCAGGTCGACTCGCCGCTCCAGCGGCAATGGATCAACGAGGCCTCGATCGGCAGCATCCGCCGGATCGCCTCGATCGTCTGCGGCGCGGCCGCCTCCCAGCGAGCGCTAAAGTGGAGGTCGCCGACCACGATCTGGAGCCGAGCCATACGCGGAGGATAGCGTGGCCAACCGGGTGCCGACGATCTCGAGCCACGTCCTGGATACGAGCCTCGGCACGCCGGCCGCGGGCGTAACGGTCGCGGTGCTGCGGGTCGACGGCGACGGTCGCGAGACGCAGCTCGGCCAGGCGCTGACCGACGCCGACGGCCGGATCGCGGACCTCCTCGGCCGCCCGCTCGAAGCCGGGCGGTATCGCCTCCGCTTCGAGCTCGGCGGGCGCAGCCCGTTCTTCGCGGCACTGTCGGTCGATCTCGTCGTCGACGACGTCAGCCGGAGCTACCACGTGCCCCTCCTGCTCAGCCCGTTCGGGCTATCGACGTACCTCGGCAGCTGATGGCGGTCGCTGCCCGGCTGCCGGCGATCGGCGAGCTCAATGCGATGACCGCCGCGGACTTCACGGCCGCGATGGCACCGTTGTTCGAAGGCGCACCAGGCTTCCTGGCCCGGCTGGCATTCGCGCGGCCCTTCCCGGCCTATGCCGATCTCTGGCCACGGGCCCTGGCGATCGCCCGCTCGATGCCCGAGATGGACCAGCTCGAGCTGATCAATGCCCATCCCCGGCTCGGGGCGCCGCCGGCGGACGTCTCG
>DATGGC010000338.1:0-1578 GCA_035308745.1 Candidatus Limnocylindrales bacterium
ACGGCCGTCGTCGCGATCCCGCGCAGCCTGGCGATGCTCCGGCTGGGGGCCATCGCGATCGCCGCCGATCCGCTCGGCCAGGCGGCCGGCGCGGCACCGCCCGAGGGCATCCCGGCCGGGGCCTGACGGCCTGCCGATCCGGACCATGGCCCGCGTCCTCGTTGCGATGTCCGGCGGCGTCGATTCATCGGTCGCGGCCGCCCTCGTCCGCGATGCCGGTGACGAGCCGGTCGGCGTCTGGATGCGCCTCCACGACGTCGCCGACAGCTACTCCGAATTCAAGCGCAGCTGCTGCTCGGCCGATGCGGCCGATGACGCCCGGCGGGTGGCCGGCCAGCTCGGGATCCCGTTCTACGTGATGAACCTGGAGCGGGAGTTCGACGCCGGCGTGCTCCAGCCGTTCCTCGATGCCTATCTCGACGGCCAGACGCCGAGCCCGTGCGTGGACTGCAACACCTACGTGAAGTTCGGGGCGCTCCTCGGCCGGGCTCGCCATGTGTATGACTGCGACGCCGTGGCCACCGGCCACTACGCCCGGCGCACGGTTGGGCCCGACGGCCGGGCCGAGCTGCATCGGGCGGTCGATACGGACAAGGACCAGACCTACTTCCTGTACGGCCTGCGCCAGGACCAGCTCGACGCGGCCCGCTTCCCGCTGGGCGAGCTGACCAAGCCCGAGGTGCGTGCCGTCGCCCGCTCGCTGGGCCTGGCCACGGCGGACAAGCCCGAGAGCCAGGAGATCTGCTTCGTGCCCGGCGGCGACTACCGCGATGCGCTCCGCGAGCGGGCCGGCTGGGCCCCCGAGCCGGGGCCGATCGTCGACGCCGACGGCGCCAGCCTGGGCAGCCACGGCGGCTCGGCGGGCTACACCGTCGGGCAGCGTAAGGGCCTGGGCGTTGCCCTCGGCGAGCCGCGCTATGTCAGCCGGATCGACCCGGTCAGCAACACGATTACCCTGGCCCGGCGGGCCGACCTCGAGACGACCAGCGTCGCCCTCGAGCGGGCCAGCTTCGTGGCCGGCGAGCCGCCCGCCGGCCGGGCCCGGCCGTTCCGGGCCGAGCTCCGGATCCGCCACCGCGGCCGGCCGGTGCCGGCCTGGGTCCGGCCGCGCAGCCATGATGAGCCGTCGCGCGGCGGCGCCTGGCTGGTCGAGACCGATGAGCCGGTGTGGGCCGCAGCCCCCGGCCAGGCGGCGGTCCTGTACGACGGCGACCGCGTCCTGGGCGGCGGCCGGATCGCCCGCCCGTGAGCCCGGTCCGGGCTATCCTTCGGCCCATCGTGACTCCATGGTGATCGGGCCGGCGCCGCTCCTGGCGATCCTCGTCGGCATCTTCCACACGTCGCTGTACGTCGTCGGCCGGGGCACGGCCGGCGGGCAGCTGCCGCTCCTCCTGATTGCGGCCTGCCTCGGGGCGTGGGCGGGCGACGCCCTCGGCGCCCGGCTGGGCATCGACCTGCTCCGGATCGGCGACTTCCGGCTGCTGAGCGCCTCGGTCGTGGCCTGGGCCGGAATCGGCTTCATCGCCGTGATCGCGATGCTCGGGCCGGAACGGCGGCGGCTGCGATGAGCCGGACCGG